>CANHVD010000559.1 GCA_947463775.1 Planctomycetaceae bacterium
ACATATCTTCGATCTGTTTACGCAGGCCGATCGATCGCTCGACCGATCTCAGGGCGGTCTGGGAATCGGCCTCGCTCTCGTGCAACGATTGACCGAGTTGCATGGCGGCACGGTTGAAGCGTTCAGCACACTGGGTGAAGGCAGCGAGTTTGTTGTGCGACTGCCGTTGAGGACTGATGAGTGGCAAGTGGCGATTGGCGACACACAGAATGCGTCTTCACTCACCGCTCAGCACTCACCACTCGCCACTAACCTCAAGGTTCTTGTCGTGGATGACAACGTGGACACCGTGCTGGGATTCTTGATGCTGCTCAAGGCCTCGGGGCACGATGTGCGAAGCGCAAACGACGGGTTGTCGGCCGTTGAGAAGGCAATCGAGTATCGCCCAGACGTCGTCCTGCTGGATATCGGATTGCCCGGGCTGAATGGATACGAAGTCGCCAGGCGATTGCGACAGCACCCGAATCTGAAGAATACCGTCCTGATCGCCCTGACCGGTTATGGCCAGGACACCGACCGACAAGCATCACAGCAAGCGGGCTTCGACCATCACCTCGTAAAACCCGCGAGATTTGATCAGCTCAACAAAATTCTGGCCACCGTTCAGGAGAGGTTGAGAACGTCGGCTCATCTGAAGTAGATGCTGCCTGCCGGGCTCATTTTTACCCACATCCTTTCACGAAATCCGTCATCGCCACGAAGCTTTCCGCCGTTAATCTGGTCCCGGGGCCAGAGCGACTGAGCGGACGACACGGCTACCATAGAAGTCAAACGCCAAAACGCCTGCGAATCCTGGATCACTGAAGCCCCTCGGCAATCTCCGAGTCCTCTACTTTCAAAACCTCCAACTCCTCCCGGAACCGAAAACCACGGCCCCGATCCTCGATTCCCCCTAAAAATAATGGTTAAGCTCTCAAACCCGGCGACTTTTGAAATTGCCCGAAGGTTCCGTTACAGTTCCACTCCGCAATTGCGGCAACAGAGGTTTTTGTAATCACTCCCTATCCGGAGCGTTCTGGTTCAATGGCTGATCAACACGCACAATTGGTAGTTCTCGGTGGTGGTCCTGGCGGATATCCGGCGGCGTTTGCTGCTGCGGACCACGGCATGAAAGTCGTGCTGATCGACGAAGGTGTGAAACCGGGCGGTGTCTGCCTGAACCGCGGCTGTATCCCTTCCAAGGCTCTGTTGCACGTTGCCAAACTGATCAACGAAGCGGCTGAATCGGAAGATTGCGGCGTCACGTTCTCCGCGCCAGTCATTAATCTCGACAAGTTGCGATCATTCAAAAACTCGGTCGTGAATAATCTTTCCGGCGGTATTGAAAGTCTCTGCAAAGCTCGCGGCGTTGAACTGATTAAAGCCCGCGGAACCCTGGTCAGCAGCGATGCTCTCGAAATCAAAACTCCCGACGGGACAACTCGCACAATCAGCTTTGACCATTGCATTGTGGCCACTGGATCACAGCCTGCGATGCCGCCCATGTTTGCACTCGGCGACGACCGCATCATGGACTCCACCGGCGCACTGGAATTGAAAGATATTCCCGAGCGTCTGCTGGTGATTGGTGGCGGCTACATCGGTCTCGAAATGGGTTCGGTCTATGCCGCTCTGGGTTCGGCCGTGACTGTTGTGGAGATGACTGCCGGACTATTGCCGGGAGCTGACCGCGATCTCGTGGTGCCTCTGCAGAAGCGACTGGCTCACCAGTTCGCCGCGATTCATCTCAATACCAAAGTCGCAAAGCTGGAGCCAACTCCGGAAGGCATCGTCGCCAGCCTCGAAGGCGAAGGTGTGGAGCCACGACAGGTGTTTGATCGAGTTCTCGTGTCAGTCGGACGTCGTCCGAATGGTCGAGGCCTGGGTTTGGAGCACACGAAGGCGATCGTGGACGAAAAGGGTTTTATCAAGATCGACAAGAACCAGCGAACAGCCGATCCTAAGCTGATGGCAATCGGTGACGTCGCTGGCGAACCGATGCTGGCTCACAAGGCGACTCGAGAAGCCAAGATTGCCGTCGAAACATTGCTCGGCGAACCTGTCGAATTCGACAATATCGCGATTCCGGCCGTCGTCTTCACTGATCCTGAACTGGCGTGGGCCGGGATTACGGAAGCCGAAGCGGTCGCTCAGGGACGCGAAGTTTCCGTTCATCGCTTCCCATGGGCAGCGTCAGGACGAGCCCAGTCGATCGCGCGAACGGAAGGCATCACGAAGATCATCGTGGAGCCTGTCAAGCAGCGAGTGCTCGGTGTTGGCATCGTCGGCCCGGGTGCGGGCGAAATGATTGCCGAAGCTGTCATCGCCATCGAAATGGGCGCGACGGCTCGCGATCTGGCCGATTCCATTCATGCTCATCCAACTCTGTCGGAAACTCTGATGGAAGCTGCTGAAGCCGTCTTCGGCCAGCCGACGCATCAGTTTCGTCCGGCAAAGAAGAAGTAATTGACTGTCTCATCATTCGCTGGTGTTCGGGAACTGTCCGTTTCTGAGCACCAGCGTTGTTTTTGGGGCGGACGCTCTAAGAAATCTCGAACTTCATGACCGTGAGAAAAACTGCGTTAAGGGCTGATCAGCACTTTTCCAAACTGCATCGCTGGCTCGAAATGGAGGGCGAGGCGGAACGGCAGCGACTAGCTCAACGCCGAAAGATACAGTCATCAGAAGCCGCTGAACGCACCGGGGAAACGCTGCTGGATCTCGTCATCCGCAATCATACGACCGGGCTGGGTGGGCGATATCTGATCACTCTGTCGAAGCGTCGCTCGCCCGATCGATTGCCGTGGCATCGCTTCAAAGTTGGTAGTCCGATTCTGCTGTCAGACGACACAGATGAAGACAGTGAATCTCTGCAGGGCGTCGTCAGCGCGCGACGCAATGATACGCTGGAGATAGCGGTTGATGACTGGCCGTCCGGTGATCGTTTTCGATTGGATTTGTCGCCCGATGAAATTTCACGCAAGCGGCAGTCCTCAGCTCTGCAGGTCGGAGCGAATGCGTCCGGTCGACTAGGGCAGCTGCGTGATATTCTGCTGGGAGAACGGGAGCCGACATTCCAGAAGAACGTGAAGATTCCCGGCCCGATTTCTCAACGTCTGAACGCGTCACAGCATCAAGCTATTGAGCATGTGCTGGCTGCGAATGATCTGGCGATTATTCACGGTCCACCGGGAACCGGCAAAACCACAACCGTGGTGGAAGCGATTCGCCTGATGGTGGCTCGCGGTGAACGAGTTCTCGCGTGTGCTCCCAGCAATACAGCCGTCGACAACCTGCTGGAGCGACTACTGGCCATTGGCGAACCCGCGATTCGGCTCGGCCATCCCGCGCGAGTTTCCGAAGATCTGCGGCAGCATTCTCTGGATGTTCTGGCCGGTCGTCATGAATCCATGATGATCGTGCATCAGATGATGCGCGAAGCGGAACAGATTGAACGAAAGGCCGCCAAGTATACTCGTGGTCGACCGCCAGCTGGATTCAAAGGCCAACAGCGTCAGGAAGCTCGTGAACTGAAACGTCAGTCAAGAATTCTGGAGCAGCAGGTGGTCACTGAACTCCTGCGAGATGCCCGCGTGATTTGTGCCACCACGACGTTCGATGATTCCATTCTGGAAGACCTGAAGTTTGATGTGCTGGTCATCGATGAAGCCTGTCAAAGCGTGGAACCTGGCTGCTGGGTTCCTCTGAAGAAGGCTCACAAACTGATTCTGGCTGGCGATCATCTGCAGTTGCCGCCGACGATTCTTTCGGATGAAGCTCGCAAGGAAGGTTTTGCTGTCAGCCTGATGGAACGCCTGGTTAATCATTACGGTGATATGACGACGCGACAGCTCACGGTGCAGTATCGCATGCACGAATCGATCATGGCGTTTTCATCCGAAACGTTCTACGGCAACACCTTGATCGCCGATGAATCCGTGCGGCAACATGTGCTGTCGGATCTGCCAAGATTTCAAAGTGATCGCATCAGTGACGAGCCAGTCACGTTTATCGACACCGCCGGCACTGGCTGGGCAGAAGAGATCGAACCTGATGGCATGAGCAAACGTAATCCTCAGGAAGGCGAGCTCGTCATGAAGCAGGTGAATGCACTCTGCGAAGCTGGCCTGCGTCCCAAGGACATTGCGGTCATCGCTCCGTATGCGGCTCAGGTTCGCTGGCTGCGAGAGCATGCCGTCTATGATCATCTGGAGATTGACACTGTCGATGGATTTCAGGGACGAGAAAAAGAAGCCGTCGTGATGTCCATGGTGCGATCCAATGAAATCGGCGAAGTCGGATTTCTGTCTGACGCTCGCCGCATGAACGTGGCGTTAACTCGAGCCAAGAGAAAACTAATTCTCGTCGGCGACAGTGCAACATTGGGCGCAAACGACTTCTTCAAGACACTGCTCGGCTGGATCGAGCAAAACGGCAGCTATCGCACCGCGTGGGAATTCGCGGACTAATTGATAAACTCCGCGTTGACGAGAACACACTGTTTTGAACATTCCAGGATGTTCAGCCGCCACTCTTTTGTGTCCGGTACGAAA
>CANHVD010000560.1 GCA_947463775.1 Planctomycetaceae bacterium
CTGAAAACGAGTCTGTCCGGGCGTTGCGGGTACAGCGTCCGGCGGAGCAGGCAGCGGAGGCAGAGCCAACGACCCTGACGGCACTGGAGGCACTTGTTGGGATGGCTGTGCCGAAGAGGGAGCTAGTGAGTCCAATGGCTGAGTTTGCGGAGGCGCACTGTATTGGTGGAGCGGAGCCTGAATTGTTGGATCGCCCATTGGCGTTCCATAATGCAGCTCGGTCGAAGAGTTCGCAGCTCCATGATTCGGCACGAACATCTGATGCGAATTAGGGCCTGGTGGCTGAGATTGCGGCACTCCTGAAAAGCTCGGGTCGACGACTGCCTCGTGTTGTTGTGGAGCATAAACACTGCCTGAGTGATCATAGCTCGTCGTACCGTCGGACGGCTGCCCGTAGCAGTTGCCATTGGAATCACAGGGAGGCAGTGCAGGAAATCGCTGCCAGCATGTTTGGTTATAGCCCCACGCAGGTTGGCATCCTGCAAAAGTATGAGGACGTGATGGTTCATCCTTGAACATCCTGCCCGCATTCACTGGCATTGCCGACACCAGAATTATGGATCCGACAGAAGCGGCGGCAAAGAGTTGCTTGATCGTCCGAGAAAGCATGTTGTTCGATCCTTGAACATTTGAGGAGCGGAGACTGACTTGTCCACGCCTGTTGACTGTTGTGGATTATTCAGTGACCCGCACCACGATACTGATTGCCGATCCCGCCGAACTGAGCCATATGGCCTGAAACTCCGCTAAATCCATTGCCCGCACCTCCGGGGCCATTGAGTTGCATAGCGCCCATCGGATTGAACGCACCATTCATACCGCCGCCTTGAGCAGCGCCGCCACCACCAAATCCCCCACCCATTGCACCACCGCCGCCTGCTCCGCCAAATCCACCCATGGCAGCGCCGCCCATGGCTCCGCCACCAAATCCGCCCTGCATCCCGCCGCCCATACCTCCGCCTCCTCCACCGGCCATGCCGTTGTAGCCGCCCTGAAATCGGCCGCCGTTAATGGAGCCAAACATCACCGCATGGCCAGTCGCACCGAGCTGCGTATAGCCATAACCCCCCGCCATGCGCCCCGGCTGCATCTGATTCGCTTGAAGTGCATTAATACCCTGCCCGAGCATCTGATTCTGTTGAGCGAATTCCACTTGAGGGCGAACCAATCCAAAATAGTTCTGTCCGACACCACCGCCCTCACGCAGCAGGTTGATGTAAGGGCTAAACGTCGGCGTGTTCCCCGGTCCGTTCATGCCTCCCACCTGTGCTGAAGCCGGAACGGCAAGGCAGAATGAAACCAGAAGACCAAACGTCTGAAATGAGAGTCGTAGGTTGATCATCAGAATCCACCGTTAACGTTTTTGCCGGACAGGTTTTGAACCGCACCATTACCCAGAATCGTGAAGCCCAGCATCCGTTCAAACGGAGCTGTGAGTTTCGCCACTTTTGTGCTCATGATGATCAGTGGTGAGGCTTTCACATACAGCCGGTCACCCGGTAGCATCTGATAGTTTGTTGTTGTCTGAGCGCCCTGAGCAATCGCATTCCAGTCAACTTTCAGAATCTGATCCGGGCCGTAGGGATCTGGTGACGGTCGCGCAATCCAGATTGACGCTTTCGAAGCAACAGCCGGGAGTCCGTTGACCCCAGCGATGGCGTCGAGAACGGTTTCATTGCCGGTGGCCGGAATTCGATAGACCTGCTCGCCAGCTCCACCACCGTCCGTGATGACGTAGTAGACCTTGCTGTTGTAAGCCAGAATATCAATGGAGATTTCCGGGCGATGAATATGCTGGCTCAGGTGTTGTTCCAATGTGTACTTCGCCTGCTGCAGTGTCATCCCGGTGACGTACACACTGCCGTAAACTCCAAGTCCAACTGTGCCATCCGGACGGACCAGGTGAGGTCCGGCGATGAATTGCTTATTCTGAGGCATTGGAAGAGTGACCAGTACCTGTGGATCGGTCAGGATCTGTCGCAAGTGCTCATCAACGCGTCGCTGGATTTCTTCAAGTGGCTGATCGGCGACCAGCACCTTCCCGTATTCTGGTCCAAGGTTCAGATATCCATCCGTTCCGATGACATAAAGTCCGTTGATCTGCTTGAACTGAGCAGAAACAGGATCCTCGATCTGCCCAATAGGAATTGTCCGGTTGACCTGAACAATCAGGGTCTCGCCAGCTCGCACCGGTGCAAACGACGGACGAATATTGTTGACGGATTCAATCAGGAGCACGTCTGGCGGCTCGATCATGTATTCCGGCAGCGAGACTTTGCGAAGCTCTCTTGGAGCTTCACACGCCATCCCATACCCCGCAGTGCTTGAGGTACAGTTTTCAGGCTGACACTTGTCTTTCGACTTTCCGGAAGTCCATGAGGCACATCCGCTGAGTCCGGCGCAGAGGAACAGAACGAACGCGGCTGCAGTACACGGCTTTAGCCGCAGAGTCCAGACAAGATGTGCCGGTACCATAGATTCCTCCGTGATGCCCTGTCGCAAAGTGGGCGACGACAAGGTTTCCATCCATGTTGTGAGGACGTGCGACAGACTCCAGTCACCGCATCATTTTCGCTCGGTCTGAATCCAATGACCCAGGAGCCCAGCGACAAATCCCCGCATCACTTCATCGGAAGGCATTCAAGACCTGAAGGCGGTTTTCTGGGGAGCCTTTCCGAGTGTGATGACAACGACCGCCGAATGTGTCGATGGAATCGATTGCATCACAGTTAACTGCACTGGTGATCTGTGCGTCGATTGATTGCAGCGACATGTCTTATCATTAACCGGCAGCTTTCGCCGCAGGGAACAGCCCGTGGTGAAAGCAATGGCGTAGGTTTACTTCAACGAATGGCTCACTGTCGTTGAGCAAATCTTATGTCTACAATTCTTTGAGACAACGAGGCGAGAATTGCTGCCGGATTTGCAGTGTCAGAGCAAAAAAGGAAAGAACGCTGATGAGCCAGAAAACGGTGTTAAGTATTGGTCAATGTCGTCCAGACACGGCTGCGATTGGGTATTATTTGAAGTCACAGTTTGATGTGAACGTGTTAACCGCCGACTTACCCGATCAGGCGATGGCAGTGTTGGAAGCAAATCCCGTGGATCTTGTAATGATTAATCGCAAACTGGATGCGGATGGCAGCGATGGACTTGAGATCCTCACTCGCATCCGTGGTGGCTCGAAGTCCGCTGTTCCCGTGATGTTGGTTTCCAATTATGCAGACTGGCAACAGAAAGCCGTGGAGATGGGAGCTGTTTACGGATTTGGAAAAGCAGAATTGAATCGCCCCGAAACCAGAACTCGTCTTGCTGCCATTCTGGAAGCCTGAAAGTCGCGTACCTTTTGCCTGTGAAGCTATTCTTGAAAACATTAACTTCTCTTCCGACAGTCGAGACGTTCGTCATGCGCGAGTTAAGATCTGAAAAGACCTTTTCGCTGCGAGAAGTTAACTTCCAGGGACTAATCTGGGCGGTTGTCTTTGAAATTCTGACGTGTGTGCTTCGATTCGGTTTTGCCCTGGAGTCAACTCGTGACACCGCCTCTTCTATCGGCCGGTTGACGATGGGTATGCGTATTCACCACAGCTACATTGGCATCGCCTGCGTGGGCTTGGCGTTCTGGCTGGAACAGCGATTCCCGAAATCGTCATTTCACTTACTTGCGATCGGAATCGGACTGTTCATCAGCGACATGATCCACCACTTTGTCGTGCTCTGGATCATCACAGGAAATCCACAGTTTGATTTGCTGTATTAAAAAGTCAGGCTCCCTTTGGACTGCTTCAGCGGGCTGTAGCTTTGTTGCAGGCAGCCTGCTGCCAAACATCGGGCTTGGAGCTTGTTAGGGTTCAGAACGGTTATCCACAGCAGGCTGTGGATCGGAAAGCGGCAGCAGGCTGCAGCAGTCCAAACGGGGAAGAACAACTGGTAGCCATCACGTACAAAAAAGGGGCTTCGAAGAATTCACTTCGAAGCCCCTTTTTGAATCCACGCTGCCAAAATCAGCAGAACTAGTTCAGAGTCGACTGGCCTGGCTTCCAGTTGCATGGACACAGCTTGTCCGTCTGCAATGCGTCCAGAACTCGCAGAACTTCGTCCACGTTTCGGCCGACGCCCAGATCATGAACGGCCAACCATCGCAGGACGCCGGTTGGATCGATCAGATAGACTCCGCGGTAAGCGATGCCCTTGCCGCAGTCCAGAACTTCGTAGGCTGAAGAAAGCTGATGATTGGTGTCGCCGATCATCAGATGCTTCAGCTGTCCAAGTTCCTTGTGAGAGTCGCACCAGCCCTTGTGAGAAAACACGCTGTCAGTGCTGGCTGTCAGAACGACGGTGTTGCGATCGCCGAATTCGCCCAGAGCTTTGTCGAAGGCAATGATTTCCGTCGGGCAAACGAATGTGAAGTCGAGCGGATAGAAGTACAGGCAAACCCACTTGCCCTTCAGATCTGCCAGCTTCATGTCCTGAAACTGCTTGTCAGTGTTGTCTTTGGTGCGATCGTAGGCCTGGAGAGCAAGGTCC
>CANHVD010000561.1 GCA_947463775.1 Planctomycetaceae bacterium
TGAATGGCCACTTCGTCCAGACGCTTGACCTGTGGCTCTTCCAGCAGTGCCACGAGGATCTCGTCAGTCTTTTTGCTCAGTTCTTCGCGTTCCTTGCGAGACTTCTCCATGTAGGCATTTCGCTCTTCTTCGGTCATCTTCTCGAACGCTTCGCGATCAGGGCGAGGACTCGCATCACGTTGTTCGTTATAGGCATCCAGAGCCGCATCAATCGTGGCCGCCTGAGCTTCCTCGATCTTCAATTCCAGTCGAATCTTTTCGATTCGCAACAGAGCAGCACGATCAAGGCGAGGTCCACCGAACGGTCCGCCGGGACCGCCACCAAAGCCTCCTCGTCCACCGCGCTGGCGTCCGCCACCTTCCTGGGCTTGAATCGAAGTCATCGTCAACATTGCAATCAGGCCGAAAACCGTGACCTGACGCAGAAACCGAGTCGTCATCATGAGAGGGTGCTCCAAATTAAAGAGGCTGTGGCCCAAAAGCGAGGAAACATCCCCGAGCCGTGTGGTATGAACCCCGCTTGCCTACTCCAGATTCTGTGAAACCTGTCGCCGAAGGAAGGTTTTCCGGAAATATTCGGGCTCATCGAACGAAGCGGTGGTGCTTTTCGCCGAGTCACCTCCGAGAAAGACGTATTAAAGTTCGCTCAGTTTGCCAGATCGATAGCTCAGATCCAGTAACTCCATCGGATGAACGACCGGCACCGACTTCCCGCTTTTCTTAAGCTGTGCCTGCACTTGCAGTGAGCAGCCCGCGTTTCCGGAAACGACCAAATCAGGTTGCACATCGAGGAGGCACTGTACTTTTCGCTGCCCAAGCCGATCAGCCATTTCCGGCTGAGTCAGGTTGTAGCTGCCGGCCGCTCCACAGCAAAGTTCCGGCTCCGCGATCGCTCGAACGGTAATTCCCGGAATGAGCTTCAGCAGATCCCGAGGCTGCTGGCGAATCTTTTGAGCATGCTGAAGATGGCACGCATCCTGATAGGCCACTACCGCCTCGACACGTCCTTCAGGTTTGACAGGACCGAGCGTCATCAGGAATTCACTGATGTCTTTGATGCGATGACTGAATTTCGCTTCGGGTGAATTCTGATCATGATTCAACTCAGCCTGAGTCCCCTGCGGATGATTGAGTTCCTCAGCAATATGACTGTAGTCCTTCAGCATCGCCCCGCAGCCAGCCACGTTGACAATGATGGCATCCAGCGTCTTATCTTCAAACGCGGCCATGTTCTGTTTCATCAGCCCCAGAGCCGGCTCCGAAGCACCGCTGTGATAATGAATTGCTCCGCAGCAGCCCTGACTTCGCGGAATCACAACGTCACAACCATTGGCCTGAAGAACTCTCGCTGTGGCCCAGTGCACATGGCGAAACATCGCGTCCGCTACGCAGCCAATGAACAAAGCGACTCGGGCACGGCGAGGCCCCTGAGCCTGCAGGAATTCGGGCAGCTCGGGCAGAGGAGCCTTCAGCGTTGGCAATTGCGACTGCATTCTCTGCAGCCGCTCCGGCAGAAGTTTATTCAACCCTACCTTGTCCATGAATCGATCCAGCCCCAATCGCTGCATCCAACGTGCTGGAGTCAGTGCGAGTTTCATGCGGTTACGATCGGGGAACAGACCGTACATAATCCAGCGATGAAACCAATCGGGCTTATGAGCCACCTGCGGCTGACCAGCCTTCGTGGCACCGGAAGTTCCGGCGGCCGACATTTGATGCATCTCAACTCGAAAAGGTTCAATCAGTCGACCGTATTGAACACCGCTCGGACAAGCCGTTTCGCAACTGCGACAGTCCAGACACAAATCCAGATGATGCCGCACTTTGTCGGTCAGATCGAGCCGTCCATCGATCACGGATCGCATCAGATAAATGCGCCCTCGCGGGCTGTCATTTTCATCGCTCGTTTCGACATACGTTGGACACGACGCCGTACAAAGGCCGCAGTGCACGCAGTCCAGAAATCGATCATAAGGAATAGACTGCCCGATCACCGGCAGTGACTCTGACTTGGTCGTAACCTTGGTATCTGACACAGCGAACCTTTGTACTCTGTTCTTCCAACAGGAAAACCCGCTCCAGCCTCGGCTGATTTCTTGACTCAGACGATCTATTAACCGATAGGTGCTAGCCCCAATTAAAGATCCCCACACTTCTGTGGCAACCAACCGGGACTAGCGGGTTGTTGATCTGGTCGCTTCTTACGAAGCTTCAGATACCAACCCGACGGGCCAGCAAGGAATTCCATGGATTTGCCTCGCTTGCACTTCAAGTTGGTAAAAATCAACAGCCTGCTATCGCCTTTCGGCTGGATGAATCAACAGACAGCCTTCTGAGTATGTCAGATTGAGTGGCACAATTGAAGCACACACCGTTTCTCAACAGTCCTGAGGGTGGAGTTCAGAGCCATCCATAACCTGGCTCGAGTTGCCAATCGTAGCATTGCTTTGCAACAACCGCCGGAGCGTGCTGGCTCGACGTACTACGATACAGCAAATGGAGAACATGACATGGAGACCCCGACACCATCAATCGCAGTCAAAAACAGTTAGATGGCCCTCGCGTTCGAAACCCTTACTGCAGATCGCCGCAGGTTTTACGTCACGCCAGTACTTCAGAATTCCATATTGTACTTCTGTGTCATTGCTTTTCGAATTTCCAGCGTAGCATTGTCAATGAGAGTCCAGCCCTGAAGCTTGACGCTTGTTCCACTGGAAATAGCGTCCGCTCTGATGTTCCCCGCATTTGTCTCAGCGACCCGGGGGCTGGTATAGTTGTACGCTCGGTAACCATAACCGTCGTCATATGATATTCCCGCTTCACCGACAGCGACGCGTTCTGCAGAAGCCCCCTGCATATTGCTCATTTTGCGGGAGCCAGAAATGATTCGCAGAGTTTCTGTGAGTTTCTCACCATACGTCAGCAACTCCTCGTCCACATGCAGGACTGGAAGCCGGTCAATCTTCGCAGCGTATCGTTCAATCCAGCCAGCATCGCCTCCGGAATTGACCTTGGTTCGCTTTTTCAGATCAATGACCATCGAATCAACGGCGTGAAAATAAGCTTGCGAACACTTCGCTATGGTCGCCTGAGAACTGTCCTCAATGTTTTCGTCCTTCAAACTGCTGAATTTTGTTGTTGGTAGTTCCATCAGCGTAAAGACACGACGCAGAGCATCATTGTCCAGTTCGCCGGCCATAATGATCGAGTTCCCTTTGATTGAGCAGGTCCATTTTTCAGTCCCTGGCAGAGAAAACTGCAGATTCTCCATCGCGGCCAGTACAAGGCCTTTGGCGACATCTTCCTTCAGCGAAACTGGCACATCGAAGTCAATTCTTGCAACGGCCTGAGCCTTCGTGTCAAACGTGATTTGAAACACCAGCCCCTTCAGACTACTGATCAGCTCGATAGTTGAATCCAGGTTCTGACTGGTCGCGGCCTTTGACGCTTCCAGTCTGGCACGAACTCGATGAGGTTGGATGGCGTCAGCCGCATCGATAGCCATCACCACTTGCGCACCGCTACCCGCGGAAGTCGTCAATGCGGCAAGGTAATCGGAGACCATTCCAGGCTGTGTGGTTTTGCCATTTTCAGCCCAGCGCGCTATTGACTGTCGATCCGCCGGAGCCATGAGTCCAAGTGTTTGTGGGTCAAGTTCAATGAAGTACGCGTCGCTTGGAACCCATGCTGCCTTCACCCCCTGAATTTCATCGGCATATCCACCTTCAGCCCGAGCGATCAAGCTCATGGAGAAAGGTTCTTTCATGCCCATTACGGCGACTTCCCAGTTCTTTGCACATCCTCGGACAAGATCCAACTTGGCAGCAATTGCGACCTTATCGGCTTCGGGAGGAAGGTACAGCGGACGATCTGCGTTGCCGTCGTTAAATCGACGAGCCCAGCCATTCGCCTTCGCGATGGGAGATGCCAGAACGGCGTCGACATCAATCAGCACCAGTGAGTTTGACCCCCGTGGTACTTTCGAAATAAGTGTTGGAAAATCAGAGGCGTCCGCGGTTGCTGCTGTAATCGCGAGTCCAACTGTAAGCAATCGAATTAATGGATTGAACACGATCAATTTCTTTCAGGAAAGTAATGAACTGGCGTGGCGCTTTGACAGGAATACATTCGCATGAGCCAAAGATAATAAACGCAACAGGCACCAAAGAATACGGTTTTTAAAAGCCTCCAGCAACCAGATCCTCGCTGGCACTTGCGAATCATTGATATTTACGGGCTGTCGCAAAGCCGAGATGAGAACCTCAAACTTTGCGCAGTTTACTTCGCTGACAATAAGTCATCGCTGCTTCGCGATTCATGGGGCTAAGATTCATGGGGCCATCCGCCGAAGCATGCGACGATGCCCCTTACGAAAGTTAAATTTGAACCCTGCATTGTGCAAGAAACTGTGCCACCCACCTGTATTGACACATCACGAGCTTAAAAGAGCGGATTGAGGATCGAGCGTCCGCGGTGAACGTTTCGACTACGGATGCCCAGGATGTTCGCATTGAGCACAGGGAGAA
>CANHVD010000562.1 GCA_947463775.1 Planctomycetaceae bacterium
ACCAGAGAATCGTCACCGCCGTTACCGGTCAGCTTGTCGTTACCCGCATTTCCCGTAAGCGTGTTCGCCAATGAGTTGCCCGACAGCGTGTCGTTGCCCGAGCCACCAACGATATTCTCAAACACACTGGCCGCATTCAATTTCAGCGTCCGATTCGCATGCACTGTCTGCACAAGCGATGTCTCCAGCCCGAGCATCACATCCGTCGTCAGTGAACTGAACGAAAGCGTATCTATGCCCCCATTCGCAGCTTCAGCGACTGTGTCGGCTTCCGCTGTCGTTGCGGTGCCAAACACGTAGGTATCATCTCCCAATCCGCCTACCAGAGAATCGTCACCGCCGTTACCGGTCAGCTTGTCGTTACCCGCATTCCCCGTCAGCGTGTTCGCCAGCGAGTTGCCCGAAAGCGTGTCATTACCGGAGCCACCCACGATTTCTTCAAACACACTGGCAGCATTCAATTTCAGCGTCCGATTCGCATGCACCGCCTGAACAAGCGATGTCTCAAGCCCGAGGATCACATCCGTGGCCAGAGAGCTGAACGAAAGCCTATCCGTACCCGCACTTGCAGCTTCAGCGACTGTGTCCGCTTCCGCCGTTGTTGCGGTCCCAAACACATAGATGTCGTCTCCCAATCCGCCAACCAGAGAATCGTCACCGCTGCCACCGGTCAGCGTGTCGTTCCCGGCATTCCCCGTCAGCGTATTCGCCAAAGAGTTGCCCGTCAGTGTGTCATTACCCGAGCCACCAATGGCTTTTTCAAAGACTGTTGAAGAACTGAGCTTCAATGAAAGATTGCTGTTCACGACCTGCTGAGCCGCAAAGCCCAGATTCACAGCCACCCCGGACGTCGTTGTCAGCGATAAGTCGACGGCGTCGATCCCGCCACCCGCTTCATCGACCGTATATACGCCGAGGGATGTATCCGCATCAAACTGATAAAGATCATCGCCGGCCGCCCCGGCCAGGGTTGATGTCTCAACACTCTCCAGCAACAGACCAGCTCCATTGGTCGTGAGCCGCCCGCTGCTATTGATCACATATTTATCGGTGCCAGAAGTGCCGACGACTCGTACGGAATCTGCTCCCGCCAGACCTTTTAATGTCACAGGAGCGTTCATCGGATACTTACCGAGATCTTCAGACGCCCCACCATTCGTCGAAAGCGATACCGACACGTTTCCGGTGGTCGACGTACTGGAATACGTCAACACAAAGGTATCGTTGTTGTCAGAGCCAACGACGACATTGGGAACCTGTAAGAGCAGCCGGGCCTGCCCCTGAGTCAGCACCTCAAAAGAAAAATGGTCAACAACAAGCTGTTCTGGATCGAGTGTCCATCCCGTCCCGAAATTCACGACATCTCCGGAATTACGGAGAATCGTCACGGTATTGGATTCATCAGACAGGTTGAGCACATCTCGCCGACTCAGCGTCAGCGTGTTATTCCCGGTGCCGGTGATGTCGATCTTTTCGATCCCCATCAGACGATTGTCCTTCAGCGTCGTCAGATTCAGCGACAGGCCACTGCCATCCAGTCGCAGAGTATCGATGCCTGTTCCGCCCACGACTCGCTCAAACGTCAAGTCGCTCACGGCCAGGATATCTTTCCCTTGACCGCCGGTTAAGACATCCGCTCCGCCATTGCCAATCAGCGTATCGCTTCCTCGACCGCCATTCATGATATTTACCCAAGATGTGCCTGTTAACGTATCCGCGGCCGTCGTGCCCTGGTTCGTGACCGAGTTGGTCAAGTTGCTGCCGAAGATCACATAGCTCTCACCGGCATAGGATTTAGCATTACCCGACGCGTCAGCAAGGTGTGCCCCAATGAGCAGGTCGCCGAAGCCGTCACCATTGACATCACCAGCACTGCTAACAGAATAGCCACTCCGATCATAAGCACCCGCTCCAAAGATTGTGACACCGGTTGTACCCAGCGAAGCCAGATTGACTGTCGACGGAAGTGACACAGCCCCGAAGATCACATAGCTCTCACCGGCATAGGATTTAGCATTACCCGACGCGCTCGCAGAGGGTGCCCCAATGAGCAGGTCGCCGAAGCCGTCACCATTGACATCACCAGCACTGCTAACAGAACTGCCGCTGGTGTCATAAGCATCCGCTCCAAAGATTGTGACACCGGTTGTACCCAGCGAAGCCAGATTGATTGTCGATGGAAGCGACACAGCCCCAAAAATCACATAGCTGTCACCGGCACTATCTTTCGCGTTTCCAGACGCGTCTGCAAAGTCTGCCCCGATGATCAGATCGTCAAAGCCATCCCCGTTGACATCACCCGCGCTGCTAACAGACATGCCGCTGGTGTCATCTGCATCCGCTCCGAAGATTGTGACACCGGCGGCGGTGCCCAGCGAGGCAAGATCGATCGTCCCCGGAAACAACACGCCACCGAAAATTACATAGCTCTCACCGGCAGCGGTTTTGGCGTTACCAGACGCGTCACCACCAGTTGCCCCGATGATCAAGTCGTCGAAGCCGTCACCGTTTACGTCACCCGCACCGCTCACAGACCAACCACTATCGTCGTCAACCTCGGCACCAAAGATCGTGACCCCGGCGTTGCCCAGCGAAGCAAGATTGATCTTCGAAGGAAGCGACGCAGCGCCGAAGATCACATAGCTGTCGCCAGCGTAGGGTTTTGCATTACCAGACGCGTCTGCCGGCCAAGCACCGATGATCAGGTCGTCGAAGCCATCACCGTTTACGTCACCCGCACCGCTGACGGAAAGGCCGCTGGAGTCACCCGCGTCCGCGCCGAAGATCGTGACCCCGGCGGTTCCGAGGGACGCCAGATCGATCGTCGAAGGAAGCGACGCACCACCGAAGATCACATAGCTCTCACCGGCATCGGTTTTGGCGTTGCCAGACGCGGCTGCACGGTGTGCCCCGATGATCAGGTCGTCGAAGCCGTCTCCGTTCACGTCTCCCGCACTGCTGACAGAAGTGCCGCTAGCGTCATAAGCATCCGCACCGAAGATCGCGACTCCGCCCGTGCCCAGCGAAGCCAGATCAATTGTGGACGGCAGCGAAACGCCGCCAAAGATCACATAGCTTTCACCGGCAGCGATCTTGGCATTACCAGACGCGTCTGCCTCGTATGCCCCGATGAGCAGGTCATCGAATCCGTCACCGTTCACGTCACCCGCATCGCTCACCGACCAACCGCTGCTGTCATAAGCATCCGCTCCAAAGATCGTGCTGCCCTGAGCGGCTGTGAGGGCAGCCAGGTCGATGGTGGTGAGCATCTGACGCTGTTCAAGCTGTTCCAGTCGATACGGCTTCGATCGCTGCCGACGCTTGGCGGCTGGGGCTACAGACTTGGCTGTCATCTGTCGCAACATGCGTGAAATCTTGTCGTTGATGGTCATCTAAGGAAACCTTGCTCAGGGGTTTGAATGTCGAAAAAAACGTCTATGAAACACGGCCAAAAGTGCCGTTCAAAAAAAACGGGGTCCCACGATTCTTAAAGGGATTGTTGCTCTCCGATTCGCAACACTCGGCGAATTTCATCAGTCTTAAAGCCCACGCATTGCGGACGAACAACGTCGGACAGCGTTACGACGTCGTAAAGTTCTGTGACCACCCCTTCAGCACGAACCCAATGCACCACATCGCCAGTGTTCAGGTCGATCACCTGAATTCCACAGCGCGCGTCCACGCCGTTGGTTTTCAGGTTGTTGTCTAACTCAAGTCCGGAAAACGTTTTGTTGTGCCGGGATTTGGACAGCCCGACAATCGCGTAGTCGCCATGAAACGACAGGCCTCGCAGATACCCGGGGCAGAACGCGACTTTCTCAAAGGCTCCCGTGGCTCGATCCACATAGCCAAAATGGCCAGTGCCGGAATTCAGCAGCCAGAGCTTGTCGCGGTAGACTCGTGGAGAATGAGGCATCGAAAGCCCCGTGGCGATGATCTCATTGCTCTGGACATCAATGACGCAGCCGCCATCATGCCGACGATCTCGCCAGCCATCCGCCACGTCCGACTGACTGACGGCCGTCACGTATTTGGCTTTCCCGTTTTCCAGAGCCAGGCCGTTCAGGTGACAGCGATCTTCGGCGGCCAGCCGGCTGATAAACGGTGGCTTCCAGAGTGGTACGAAACTATGAGTTTCACTGAGCGTCGCCAGGCATCCAAACAGAGTGTTCACAAACACAACACGACCAGTGTCTTCGACAGCGATGTCATGGATGTCCAGATCTCCGGTCGTATAACCTGCCTGCGGGACATACATGCGATCGTAACCCGAGGCCGACTGTCCCGGACTGAGCACGTTTTCAAATCGCCATAATTGATACAGCGACGTCATCCACATGGTTTGCCCGTTACTCCAAAGGCCGAGACAACGATTAAACGTCCGCTCAAAGACGGAGAGGCGTCCGTTCGGCTGAAGCCCCAGCAGGAATACTTTGCCGGCCTGGTAAGTCGTAAAGGCGACACTCAGACGCTGTTCCTGCATCCAGTTGGTGAACTGCCGCGACGTTGTCAGTTCCAGAGCT
>CANHVD010000563.1 GCA_947463775.1 Planctomycetaceae bacterium
AATGATCCACTGTTTGCAAAGGCTCTTGTCCTGAAACAGGATGACTCCGTTGCCGTGGTGATTACGGTTGATGCCGTGTCGATCGGTGGCATCGGATTTATCAAAGACGATTATCTCGGAAAGGTTCGCAAGGAACTCGAAGCGTCGCTGAAGATTCCTCCCATGAATGTCTTCGTCAATGCCAGTCACTGCCACGGAACCGTGTGTGCCGACGTCGATCAGAAGACCGTTCAGGCAGTGCTGGAGGCGTGGAAGAACCTTGTGCCAGTCACGGCGGGAACCGGGATCAGTCAGGAAGTTCGGATCATGGAGAACCGCCGCCTGCTGTTAAAAGACGGCAGCGAAGCCGATGTGCGGCATGCTTATTCGATGCCCAGAGATGAAGATGTAGCTTCCATCGGGCCAGTTGATCCGGAGATTGGTCTGCTGCGACTGGATCGCAAAGATGGTACTCCGCTGGCTGTCGTTTACAACTTCGCCTGCCACCCGATTCAGGGAGCACCCAACAAGCTGAACACAGCCGACTTCCCGGCTCATGCCTCCCGCGTCGTGGAAGAGAACTTCGGCAGCGGCGTAATGGCGTTCTTCATTCAGGGCTGCGCGGGAGATATCAATCCGGTCGTTTACAAGGATGTGCATAGTCCTCGAGATTCTGAACCGTTCGGCACAATGCTGGGCCTGAATGTGATGCGAGGATTGAAAACTATTGAGATGTCCGACACGGCACAGTTGAAAGTGCTCAACGAATCCCTGGCGCTGCCTCGTGCAAAGGACATGCAACAGCGGATCGCATCGATCGAAGCGGAGCAGGCACGATTGCTGAAATCGCTTGGTGGGACCACCTTGAACTTCAAGACTTTTCTGCCGCTCTTTGTGCAGTACAAAGTGTCTCCGGAGTTTCCTTCATATTACTCACACCGTTATCTGCTGGAAAAAGCAAACGGCCGGGATGACCTTGTAAAGATGGATGCAGAGAACACTGCCAACATGGACGCCTATCTGCGAAACATCCAAACGATGGAACAACTAACCAAGCTGAACGTCAATCTGGCGCTTCTGAAGAAACACCTGGCAGAGAACGAAGCGGCTGGCTCTGACACGCTCGACGTGGAAGTTGGTGGACTGCGCGTCGGCGACTTTGTGCTGATGACGTTTCCTGGCGAGTTAACTGTGCAGGTCGGGCTCAACATCAAACAGGCGTCACCTCACCGATTCACATTCGTTGCTGGTTACACCAACGGCTACATCTTTTACACCCCAACAGCAACGCAGCGTATGAACACCGGATACGCGCAGGAAGATTGCGATTGCCTGGTTGGTCCAGAGTGGCAAAAGCTGTTTGAAGACAAGGTCGCAGCGATGCTGAAGTCGCTATAGGGACCAGCCGCAGCTCGAGGAGTCCGGAGGCTGACGGCGAGAAAAGCTTGTTGTTTCCGAATGTAAACAAATCTTTCCATTCTGTTCATTTTACCCACATTAACATTGCGGCCGCTGTAAAGTAATCGTCACAATCCTCAAAGTCGATTCAGACGGACCTCGCCTGTCGAGAGAACTTGGCCGGTCTTAAGTCGTTAAATCATATAACTTTGGGGAGATTGAGAGATGAATCTGTTTGCTAAGTTGTGGCGTGATGAAGCCGGGGTCCTGTTGTCAGCGGAAGCTGTCGTGGTGGGAACTGTCGCGGTTGTGGGCCTGACCACCGGTCTGACCGTGGTCGCGAAGGCTGTCAATGAAGAACTGCAGGACGTCGCCTTTGCGATCCGCAGTCTGGATCAGAGCTACAGCATTCCTGCGATCGAAGGTTGCGGAGCACGGACGGCAGGTTCTTCCTTCACACAGGAGCCGGTGAAGAAGTCTCTGGCCGAGCTGACGGCGGTGATTGAAAAGGCTGAAAAGGAAGAGAAGACTCAGGCTGAACGGCTGGAGCAGCAGATGAAGAAAAAGGACAAGAACGGTGAAGACTCAAAGAAGAAAAAGAAGCGCGAAGAGAATATCTGATCTGGTCGAGCGTGATTCAGGATCCCTGTGACTTCTCTCTCAATCTCCTCTGTCACAGTTTCTGAATCGCGTCCTTCCCCTCTCCCAAAAGAAAAGCTCGTCCGACAATCTCATCGGACGAGCTTTCTTTGTTTCACCATTTAATGGTCGGCGCTGATTCCCCTGGCCCTTAATCATTTCTCGACTGACGTCGTTTCTCCACTTGTCGACGAGTTGCCCGCCTGCGGCAGGCTATCCTGCTTAATCTGACGCAGGGTCTGTATGCGATCCACTGCCATCGCCAGAATGCTCAGGATAATCACAACGATAAACTCACCCACCAACAACTTGTTCCCGTGCTGATTCAGCCACTGCGCCAGTGGCGCGCGAGGATCACTGAAGACGACGGCAATCAGGGACATAATCGTGATTACAAAGACGGCTGTCGCCGGGATCACCAATTGAAACAGAAGACTGGGTTTTGATCCTGGACCACGCATTTCAGAGACTGCCAATTGCGAATAAACAAACCTGACAATTCAAAGCAGACAACAAATCACTGCCACTCCTGAAGACCAGTTGGCCAACAATCACAGACTAAGCCTTTGAGATGGAGTTTCGTGGCCAGTTTACCGAGTCTGCCAATACAACAACAGCATCCAGGTTTCCACATATCGGCCGGAGCCGTATTCTTTCGAATTCCGTAATCCCGATCAATCTACTTTCTTCAGCCCACGAGTTGTCGTATCGCTTCTATCACGGTTCGCTGCGAAACAGATCCACTCGGGCCCGTGAGCCTGCCCAGGTCAGCGAGTCGCTGCCGATTTCTTTAGTCACTGAACCCTGAATGTCGCGGATGTGAACCTTGTGATTGGCGTGGTAGATACTGGCGCCGTAAACCAGCGACATGCGGCTGTTGCGATTTTCGAAGATGGGCCGATCGGCCGGGATTTCGCCAATCGGATAAATGAAACCGCCCAGGATTTCTGTCGACGCTCCGGCCTCTGCCAGAAACTTCTGACTCTCATATTCCGTCTTGAACCCCAGCGACCAGATCGTCGCGCCTGTGCTGTGAATGCAGGGGCCGGTTGCATGACTCTCCGGATTCCACTGCCGCACCCAGACGCTCTGCGGATGATCGAAGTGCCAGTCGGCCCCGGCGATGTCTTCGCCAAACAACTGTCCTCCGGCCATCGCTGTTGTGTAACGATTTGGCGTGCTGCTTCTCAGAACCAAAGTCGCCTTCGAGGCATGTTGCAGATGCACACAGCCCAGTCGATCAAGGATCAAAGTGTGCTCGGGGTTTGGCTCGTCATAAATCAACAGCGCCGGTGGAACGCCCTCGAGATCGGTCTGATTGCGAGGCTTGTCTTCTTTCCACACGTCGCCTGACCAATTCAACTCACCGCCGAAACCCATGAGGCGTTCCAGAGGCGCATGCAGGCGAATCGGCGTTCGCAATGTCATGCGAAGATTGGCCGGGATATAGATCAACTTCGCACCACTGTCGACGGCCGCCTGAATCACAGGACTGAAATCATCGCCGTTCTGTCGATCGATAAACTTCAGAACATTCACCCATTCACTGACTGGCGGAAGCGGTGGATCAGGAGTCGGCTTGATCGGCAATTTCAGAGCACCCTCGCCGTCTCCGTGTCCAGAAATGATCTTGTCTCCGATGTATTCGTCGATCTTCGGCCCACGAATCTTCTCGTCCTTCCATGTGGCGGGATCCTGAGTCGTCAGAGTACGCTTGGTGATCGCCGACGAATACCCGGCCGTGTCAACTCGCAAACAATACAAACCACCATCGCATTGAATCGCCGAGTGTTGCAAATCGCCGCCTGTCAAAGACGAATCCAGCAGCACGACCATCGAGTTCGCCCCTTCACTGATGATCGCGGGCACAGAATTCAGCGACTTCAGACCTCGAATCGCCACGATATTGCTCTGATTGCGAAACCCAACGACGCTTTGTCCCTGCAGCGTCAGGTCTTCAAACGTCATCGAGTATTCCTGATAACGAATCGCTACGCCCGTCTCGAATCCGTTGATCCGGACCTTCTTCACTAGGGCCGGGCCAACGTCGTGATGCGTCAGATCCAGCCCCAGAACTCCGCCGCCGTCATCACTTCGCAGCACAACATTCTCAAGACGTCCGAGATTGTTCGAATGGTACTCCAGAGCCTTGGCCCCCGGATTGTTTCGCCCCGTGTTGATCGTGAGTCCATCCAGATAGAGTGAGATACTGCTGCCATTTACCCAGTCATGTGACCCCGGCGCGCCGTTGGTGCTGCTCATGCGCAGAGCCGGTTGAGGCGAATTGGGATCGGTGAACGTGTTATCTTTTAGACGGAGGATGGTCTTGTCGGGCCCCGCTCCTTTCACATCGATAAAGCGAGAACAGTACAAGGTCCCGCGGATCAGATACTCGCCCGGCGGAATAATCAAGGTGTTGTAAGCCAGTGGCACACGACTTGTCAGATGACTGAAAGCAGCATTCAGAGCGGCCGTGTCGTCCGTCCGTCCATCGCCCACGGCGCCAA
>CANHVD010000564.1 GCA_947463775.1 Planctomycetaceae bacterium
GGGTGACGACCGCGTCTGAATATCTCAGAGAGTTCGATGAACGGATCACGGGATTTCCGGGGATCAAATGATCGAGACTGGTCGGCGGTGTCGGCCCCGGATTTCGAAACAGGCCCGGATTGCCTCGTATCAACCGGCGATATTCGACCAGAGTGCTGTCCGGGACATTGATCAACCAGCGCCCCAGTCGTCCGAGGGGTTGTTGTGTCCAGTTCGAACCCTGATGTGGCGTTGCCATGTAGATAACTCGTTTCACATGAGGCACCGGTTGAAACAGGAATGCTGAAACCGTGTCATCCGGAATCGGACCTGCGTTGAGAGCATCATTCAGTGGGACGTCGGAGATCGCTCGCCAAAGAATGTCATCGCTATAGCTCACCTGAAGTTTTGCTAATAGTCCGCCCATGCTGTGGCCCACCAAGACTGTCTGGTCGATCGCCGGGTCCAGCTTTTGTGGGTCAAGAACTTCTCGTGTGGAAATCAGTTCTCTACGAAGATCGGCTGCCGTTCGTAGATATGAGAGCCCGGTCGGGTACTGATAGAGCCAAATCTGGTATCGCGAGGCAATCGTCGGATCTGAGTCCAGTGTTGTTACGACTTGTTCCCATGTGAATGCATCTGATGCCAGGCCATGAATGAGTACGAGAGGCGTTCGTCCCGGCTGATAGGGCCGCAGGAGATACAAACCACTCGCGTTAAAGCGTGAAGGGTTGCTGAAGGCAGCCCAGTAGTTTCGTCCCGGCGGGAGTGCTCGTCCATCAAGAGTTTGCGCAGACCGATATCCTGACGGCAGAGGTGCCTGATGATGCGCGCAGCCGCTGACGCCCAGAATGAAAATGATGGCTGGAATCAGCCATTGGCATTGACGAATCCTTGTCAAAGCCAGAAGCCCCCTTCAACAAAATCTGACCGATCGCTTCGGCGGAGTTTTGAGAACAAAGTCTATTCGAGGCGCAATGATTCAGGAAAGTACAGTTTTCTGGCTCGGGAGGAGTGGTGTTTTGTTGTAAACAATTATTGGTAATTGGTTTACGTCGTCTCTGTTTGTGCGGTTTGCTACTATTCCGTGAGGATCTCCGCAGCGTTCCAATAGCCAAACTCATTCGACCAGTCATTTGCTTTATTGAGCATTTCCAGCGTGACCGGTTGGCCAGCGAGATCGGTCAGGTCGACGGTGATCGCTTTCCAGTCCACATCCTTGCCTTTGGACTTCACGATGGACTGGTGGCGAATTTCGCCGTTTACGTTAACGGTGAGTTGCCAGTCTCCCTCAGCATGTGAGGCAACACTGAGCCGCAAGATGACTTTTGATGCTGACGGCAGCGTCGTGGAAGATGTCAGGCGACAGGCTTCTGATCGGGACACGGGATGAGTTTGAACAGCTGGTCGACCATGGTAGTCCGCCAGAACCGCGACTCCCCCTTCGCCAACTTTTGATGTCGTGAATCCGGGCAGCAGTTGCTCCAGCAATGCCGGGAATTCATCGGGCTTTGATGATTCTCCCGGCACAATTCGCGAGCCTGCCAGCAACCTCGCGTTCGGATCTTCGGGTGGCTTATCGAGCGTGATGAACGCGAACAGATCATGAAGTTCCTTGGGTTGCAGTTGCTTTTCGATCCCTTCAGGCATCAGCGATAACTTGCTGGGAACAACTTCGTCGATATCGCTCCGCGCGATGATCTCCTGCTTGTCGCCCTGGACCTTCAAAACAACTCGCTGCGGACTGTCTTCGGCAGGCAGACCAGAAACAACTCGTCCTTCTTTCGTAACCACCGTCAGACCCTGATATGCGGAACCAATGACAAGGCTTGGGTCAAACACGTTCGACAGCAACTGCTCAAAAGATGCGCGGCCGTTGCGAGTAATGTCCGGCCCGACTTCGGCTCCCTCACCATACATTTTGTGACACTGTGCGCAGAGCTTCTTGAAGACAACTCGGCCAGCGACCGGATCGCCGTGGCTGGTTCGCAGTTCGTTCCGCATGCGAGCAATCAGTTCGACTCGCGCCGGATCGCGTTCGGTTCGAACGACGCCCCAGTATTTGGTGACCAGATCCGCCAACGGCTTGCTCTTTAGACTGAGCATCTTCTGAGCCTGATTCGCGTTGATCAGCGTTGAAGCCACTTTGCCATCGCGAACAAGCCCAAGCAATTCGGTGGCCGAGTCTGCTCGATCGGTGAGCGCTTCAATCGCGGCCGGCTGAATATCGGCCGGAAGATTGGGAAGCTGGCTTATCAGAGCCGAGGTGCTTGCGGCTGTACCGATTCGGCCGATCGCTTGAACCGCTCGTCGACGGACCTCAGCCGATCTGTCTGAAACCAGAATCTTCTCGGCAAACGTCAGGCCATCCGCCGACCCTGCCGTGACCAAAGCGTTGACGAGTCGCAACTCAACGGCTTCATCTTTCGTTCGAGGAACGAGCAGGACTGCTTGATTGATCGCGTCGTTCATTTTCAACGACGCCGCAAGTTCAACAGCCGACAACGTCGATGGTCGCGAGGCGTTGGCTTTTATGGCCGATTTGAGTGACGCTTCCAGCTCCTTCCGAATGCTGTTCAGCGAGTCGCCCGTGATTTCGCCCGATCGAATTCGAGCGGTCAGCAACTGCAGGCATCGATCGGCCGATTCATCGGTGGCTTCCGTGCTGAGCAACAGCTTGACGAGTTCCGCGACGGCCAGAGTATCCGGCTTGCTGGTCGAAAGAATTCGATCGGCCGCGCGAGGCAGCAGGTCGATGACTGGCTTCGGGAACGAGCCTGAGTCGGCCGCGCGCAGCTTCAGAACTTCCGCCACGAACTCCGCCGTTTGCTTCTCCAGCAGAGGATGCAGATTCTGCCAGACAATTCGCGGCACCAGCGGATCGTCGCCAGCTTGAGCCAGCACAGCAACGAGAGTCGGAATGGTTGGAATTGATTCCTGCTTGGCGGCGGCGATTGCAACTTGCAGACGAACCTGCGGTGATGGATCGTTGCGGAGTTCGAAGATCTCGTCTGAAATCGGCTTTGGCAACGTATCTAAATCACCCGCAGAACGAACAACCCAGGCTTTGGCAACAGGCACTACTCCAGTCTTCATCAATGCCTGACTCAGCTCGTTCGACAGGTGGTTGCTCGCGCTGAGTACTCCCAATGCAGGCATCAACCGTTCATCCGGGCCAGGCAGAAACAAAGCCAAAGTCAGATTCTCCACGAGTTGTTTGTGGTCGCTGTCCAGCAGCATTCGCTCGGTCAGCAACCGTTGAGCGATGTCTCGGTGATAGCCGTTACCTGATCCGAGTCGAGTGACAAGCTCCTGATCATCGAGCTTCGCCATGTCCTCCGGCTTCGCACGCGGCGTGTCCTTGTATCGCAGCCGATACAGTCGCCCCTTCAGACGGTCGATGCCGGCAGGATCTCGATTTGCATCCTGGTAACAGTGATAGCGGTCATACCAGTCGAGAATGTAGAGGCATCCATCGGGCCCTGTTTTCTGCACGACGGGCATGAACCACGCATCGTTGGCGGACAATAAATCTGGCTCCGGTGATGCCTTGTACGTCGACTCATGACGCACGATCGAATCGCTGTTGATGCAGCTTCCGTGGATGTTGCCCATGTAGAGTTTTTTGCGGTACTGCTCGGGATACGCATCGCTGTCATACCAATGAATGCCGCAATACGCGGCCTTCTGATGTTTGTGGCTGACGATACTTTCGATCTTCCACGTGAACGGCGGATACGGGCCTCCCTGGCGATGGTAGTAACCCGTTTCCGTCAGATGCCACAAGTGATCAATCACGCACGCGCTGATGAAGGCTTCTCCTTCATCGTTGAACGCAATGCCCCAAGGATTGCTGGTGCCTTCGCAGAAGACCTGAAACTCGCGAGTCTTTGGGTGAATGCGAAACATCGCACAAGTGAAGTCCCATGGCTTCTGTCCGTCTTTGAAGTTCGGATTCTTCGGACCGTAAACAATATGGGCCGGATTGAAAACGCCGTTGAGCCCATACAGCCAGCCATCGGGACCCCAGGTCAATGAGTTCGGAAGTTCGTGAGTGTCATCGCGACCGAAACCGGTGACCACAACTTCCGACGTATCGGCCTTACCGTCGCCGTCGGTGTCCTGCACGAACAGGATATCGGGCGAGTTCGCAATCCAAACTCCGCCATGGCCGACTGCGATGCCGCTCGGGATATTCAGGCCCTCCATGAACACGGTGAACTTGTCCGCCTTACCGTCGGCGTCGGTGTCTTCAAGGATTTTGATGCGGTCTTTGCCCGGCCCCGGCGATCGTCTCGGATATTCGAGCGACTCGGTGATCCAAAAGCGGCCTCGTTCATCAATTGTCATCGCCACAGGATTGACGATGTCAGGTTCAGAAGCCACCAGTTCCACTGAAAAGCCTTCCGGCACAGTCATCTTCGCGATGGCTTCAGCAGGACTGAGTGCCGGCCCAGGTGGTTTATCCTGAGCATGAGGAATGCGTTCTTCCTGAGCAGGGCAGGGCAGAGCCAACACAAAAACAACAGCA
>CANHVD010000565.1 GCA_947463775.1 Planctomycetaceae bacterium
CGGAACTCTGAGTCGAATACGCTTTGTCCCCAACAAGGATTTTAACGGCAAAGTGCAGCTTGGCTATTACGCCTGGGACCAGACACAAGGAACGGCGTCCGGCAACTTCGATCTCTCGACCGCGAACAAGTTCGGCGGGACAACAGCCTTCGGCGCGAGTACTCACTATGCGTCTCTGACCGTCAGTGCAGTCAACGATGCTCCAGCGTGGGTGACCAGCACACCGCCGACGCTGACCCCGATCGTAAAAGACGATTTCACCTCATGGGGCACGACGATTGCGTCTATTACTGCTGGTGTCAGAGATGTCGATGCCGGCGCGCTGAAAGGCATTGCGGTCGTCGGTGCCCCAACTGGAGGTGGGAAATGGCAGTTTACGCTCGATGGCGGCAATACCTGGACCAACTTTCCAGCGACGAGCCACAGCAACGCGCGGCTTTTGCCGGCTAACGGAACCCTGAGTCGAGTGCGGTTTGTTCCCAACCGGGGAACCACCGGCAATTCACTGCTCCAGTATTTCGCCTGGGACCAGACACAAGGAACGGCTGGCGGCACGTTGGATATCTCGACCGTGAACAAACGCGGCGGGATGACAGCCTTCAGCGATGGCTACCATTTTAGTACTCTGCTCATCAATCGAGTGTAACGAGCCATCTGTAAATTCGAGCGCCAGGGGCATGATCAGGAATGGTCACGGTAAGCAGGCGATCTTTCTCGCAGCTGTAAAAGAAGCTGCAAAGCGACATTCTCAATACTTTTCGGCACTGCTGTTGAGGGGTGTTACTGGCGGAGATTCATAACCGTTTCTGAACTTGCGCTATGGGCCGGGACT
The DNA here is from genome assembly GCA_947463775.1 of Planctomycetaceae bacterium. Classification (GTDB taxonomy): domain Bacteria; phylum Planctomycetota; class Planctomycetia; order Planctomycetales; family Planctomycetaceae; genus SXXK01. The sequence goes on from CANHVD010000565.1 coordinate 833, forward strand.
TGACAGACCATGGGCAAGCAGAGCGATACGAGGGCTCATTCTTGAGGTTTGATGTATCTGGAGTCTCTACGTCTCTTCCACGGAACATCTACCAGGAAACGGACGAAGGGTCGACTGGTATGGGATTGGGCAAAAAAATGTCACGGCAAAAAAATGCCTGGGCAGGAAGATCAGTCGTCGGGCAAGAACACGTTTCACATTATCTCATTTTTTGCCCAGCCATTTTTTTGCCCATCGCTGAAAACGGAATGCCACCTCAAGGATGAACTGAATCCCCAAAGGCTACTGAAGGGAAGGGTTGCTCGCTTCTTCTTATCGCCGCGATAGAAACTCAAGCCGCTTTTTGTGAGGAATTTTCCTTCCTGGACTGCGGCAGCCTGCTGCCGAACGAAGAGTTTGTAAACTCGGTGATTTCAGAACGGTTCTCCACAGCAGGCTGTGGTTCGGAAAGCTACAGCAGGCTGTAGCAGTCCAAAGAGATCAACCGGCCGAGAATTCTTTGATCATCGCGTCGATCTGAAGCAGCACTTTGTGGCTTTCTGTTCGCTGACGAAGCTTTTGCAGGTAGTCCACGGCCGTCTGAGATTTCTTTTTCGCTAACAGCCGTGCCTTCCGGAATCTCACGTCCCAGATCGCGGATTCCATCATCTGCTGAGTCGATCGGCGTTTTTGTTCCATCGAATCGACGTCCAGTCGAGCACTCAAGGAATCCAGCAATTCCTTTTTCTCAACCGCCGACAACGGTGAACTCTCAATCTCTGCGATCAGGTCATGATACTGATCGAGCGTTCGATTGAGATGTTCGAAAACAATCTCGCAGCTGCGAACCATCGACGTCTGAAGTGCTCCCCGAAGTTCTGTCAAAGCCTGCTGATTGGCAACCTTTGCGGACTCCTTTTCCATGACATACGTCGCCTGCATTTTAGCCGTCAGGCGCGCTCGCTCTTCCTGCAGATGATGCTTTCGCTCCAACAATCTGACCGCACGTTTTTTTGCTCGGCGGAGTAAGCGATTTTCCGACCAGAACGTCAATGAACGAGGCCAAAGGACTCCCAACAGCCGAATCAGTCCTGTCATCAGCACGGAACCAACCGCGACGCACAGAGTGATCACGCCAAATGTTAACAACCCGCCCCGAAGTACGGAGATATTGAAATGGCGACCAGCGATTCCGAACGCGTAGAGCATGGCACCGCAGGCTGATCCTGCGAGAAATAGAAAGATACCGCCCGCGATGAACCACCGACCGTCAAGGCCCTCTTCGTCCTCTGTTTCAGCAGCAGTGATGCGAGGATCCTTGGTCATTGGTCAGAGTCGTCACGGAAACTTACGGGGTTAATCAAGATCGTATTTCGACACAATCGTGTCGTTCTGAATCCGACTCAATGTGCGTTCAAAGTTGTCCAGAATATCCTTAATCAAACGATCTTTCATCACCTCTGGCAGTCGAGATGTCCGGGCCTTTTCGAGAGCAGAGGATGCCACTTCGTAGGCTCGCTGCATATCCGAGTTTCGTGAATCCAGGCGATCGATTTCCAGAGCACGGACGGTTGCCTGGACGTAGGTCTTAATTGTTTCAGCCACTTCAACCGACTTCGCATCCCAGAACGCACGGCTTTCTCGGATCGCAGCATCTGACTGATGAGTAAACAACTGCATCTCTGTCCGATAGGCCAACCGAGCACGCTCCAGTTGATGAGCCGACTCCGCATTACGCAGTCGCAGCCGATTGATCATTCCCATCTGATCACGTTCAACATCCGCCGCAGATGGAGCGGACGATTGTTTGGGACCGGTCGCCTCATTGGGGGAACTTGTAATCAGTTCGGTGGCCGGACGCACATTCACGGGCTCGGCCTTCTTATCCCGGCGAGAAAACTCCTTCATCAACCGGCTGTTCAGATCGTCTGAATCGTCACTCATGTCTCTTCACCTTTTGGGCACAGCACATCCGCCATCTCAGATCGCCGGAGCATCTTCACGTCCGCAGCGCAGTCAGTCCAGCGAATAAGATTCAGAATCCCGAGCCAACGGTCTTTGTCTGAATTCGGCACAAGTACATGTCCGAAGTCAGATAGAGAACGCTACCGTCATTACCCCAGGCAACGTTAGCGATTCGCTCACCCGTCATGATTCTCCCGAGCAGCTTCCCCTGAGGCGACAAAATCAGGACGCCGCCGGGCCCCGTTGCAAACACGTTTCCGTGCTTGTCCACTTTCAATCCATCACCGCCGCCAGGCTTGATCTGAGTCTGTTTGGTGCTGTCGAAAAAGATGGTCGGCGCACCCAGGTTCCCGTCTTCCTGAACCGGAAACGATCTCCAGACCGCATCCTGACCATCACTATTGGCCACATAGAGCGTCTGATGATCGGGCGAGAATGCGATTCCGTTTGGTCGAGAGATCTCTTTGCATTGAAGACTCACTGTTCCGTCCGGCTGCAGTCGATACACGCCGCAGAAATCAATCTCCCGGCGGGGATCCTCTGCGTGTCCGGGAAGTCCATAAATGGGGTCGGTAAAAAAGATGTCGCCGTTCTTTCGAATCGCCAGATCATTGGGGCTGTTAAAACGTTTGCCGTCCCAGCGATCCGCCAGAGTCATCTTTCCGCCGTCTTTTGTCAACACGGAGATTCTGCGGTCACCGTGTTCACAGGATACGAGTCGACCTTTTGCATCCAACGCCAGGCCGTTGCTGCCAGGTTCTTTGCCGTAATCGGCAACTCCCGTGTATCCGGCGGGCTTCAGGAAGACTGATGCTCCAATGCTCTCCTGCCATTTCATGACGGCGTTATGAGGGATGTCTGAAAACAAAACGTAACCGCCGAACTTGTTACCGTCTTCTGGCACCCAGACAGGACCTTCCGACCACTCAAAGCCTCCACACAGCACCTGAATTACGGCCTCTTTGGCGATCAGTTCTTCTAACTGCGGATCAAACTGTTCCACTCGGCCGATGGTTGGAAAGTTGGTCGTATTCTGAGCGAACGCAATCGAATCGCTGACGAAAGAAATCAGCAGAGACAGAATCCAGGCAGCCAGCAAATTTTTCCGCGTACTCAGTAGCTCAGTCAGGGACATTGACGGACTCCTTCAGGTGTTTCAGGTGGGCAACGATCGTGAATGTCATGATGACCAGCAATGACCACGATGTCCATTTACTGACATGAACAAGAGCCCAGGCTCCCATTTGGTGAGGGTACTGCCAGACACGAAAGAATGTACTGATGTTTTCAGCCAGCCAGACGAAGAACCCAATCAGCACAAATGAGCACAGGAGAGGCATTCGGCGATCACGATCCAATGGGCGAAACACCACCGTGGATCGTGCATAAAGACCTGCAGTGCCGGCAGCCAGATGCCAACGATAATCAGGAATAAAGTGGTGCGTGAAAAAGTTGGCGTAGATCAGAATCGCCAGCAGCGTCGCCATCCAGTACGGAGGATGGTGCCGAATTCTGATATCCAGTAACCGCCATGCCTGAATGAGATAACTCCCAACTCCTGCGTACATGAAACCAGAAAACAAGGGCACTCCACAGATTTTGAACCAGCCCTCATCCGGATAGCTCCAGGATTGAATGTGTTCCGATGTCTTGAAGATTTCCAGACACAATCCGACCAGATGGAATAGACAGATCGCCTTAAGCTCATCCACTGTTTCCAGTCGAGCC
>CANHVD010000566.1 GCA_947463775.1 Planctomycetaceae bacterium
ATTCTTAACGACCCACATCCGTTTGACAATGTGGTCGATCTCCCGCTTGAAGAAATTGGTGTCGTGCAGATCGCTCATGCAGGACCGGTCGACACAAACAACGCCGACACAATGCGATATTATCTGCAGCGAGTGCTCGATGGGAATGAAACGAGCCTCGTCGAAGTGGTCGACCTCGTCAGCAGCGACGGCATTGCTCTGCCGGTCCCTGACAATGTTCGGCTGGCGATCGTGACAGACACTGTTTCTGAAGGACTGATGACGTCTCTGAACGGCTTGCTTGATCGCGGCGGTATCGTCGTGGTTGCCATGAAGAGCACCGACATGGCTGCATCACTCAAATCGCTGCTGCCGGAGAATACCGGGATCGAAGAAGCGTCCGTAACCGACTATGCCATGCTGGGACAACTGGATTTTTCCAACAGTCTTCTCACGCCGTTTGCAGACGCCAGGTTTGCCGACTTCTCGTCAATACGCTTTTGGCATTTTCGAAAACTCACGCTGGACCCTAACCAAGCTCAGGCCGTTCGAGTTCTCGCGAAATTCGATTCCGGCTCACCCGCGATACTTGAATCATCGCGACCATCCGGAGGACGTCTCTTTATTCTTGCAGCGGGCTGGCATCCGGAGGACAGTCAGTGGGCGTTATCGACACGATTTCCTCCCATGATTCATCGGCTCGTTCAATTGGCGAATCCGCGAAAGTCCGGACACCTGCTATTCGAAGCAGGCCAGCGCATCAGTCCGGCGGAGATCTCAGGGTCAGTAACATGGACCTTGACCGCTCCGGACGGAACCGTGCAAACACCTTCGACACTCGCAGCAGACTCTGCCCATTCGCAACCGATCATTGTCTCGACCGAATCATCTGCAGAAACAACAACTCCCGGCGACAGCACCAAAGCGACGGAGGCCAGTCCTGCTCCGTCTGCCTCGAATCCACAGACGGTCTCTCTGAACATCCCTGGCCGATGGAGATTGAACGGGGAAACCACCGAAGGCCCGAAGACTGTCAGCCTATTGGTGACGGTCGCGGCATCCGAAAGTCGCACTGAACCATTTCCGACCGGGCAACTGCAGGCTCTCGGAATGTCATCAGACGTCGCAACCGTAAAGACTGCAGAAACAGAACAACCATCTGCTGCTGAAACAGCGCAACTCGACTCAACCGAACTGGAATCTCCGCAAAAATTCTGGCGATGGTTTCTGCTGGCCGGACTCATCCTGCTCGCGATCGAAAGCATTGTCGCCGCAACAATTGAACGCAGCCGCCGGCTAATTGAGTCGTAGTGACGTCGGCAGACCCTAAAGAAGCGAACAGCCTGAGCGATTTCGAAGCTCCAGAGGGCAGGTTGCATTGGGTCAAGGTCGATCCGCCCTTGTTAAGTTGCATTCGGTCGAAATCGTGATAGCTTTGGCAACTTTCCAGCGCGGGGCGGGCGTTGTTTATTGTGCTGTGGATTTGAGATTTCAAATCTGAAATTTCAAATGGTTCCGGAGAACGCCAAAAAGCCACCTCGTAACGATCTCATTCCGTACCTACACCCACCCGAGTTCCTTCCATGCGTTTCTTGTGTACTCTCCTGTCGTGTCTTTCATTAGCGATTGGTTTTGCATCTTCACTGACTGCTCAGGATGCTGTACCGTCAGCAGACGCTCAGTCTACTGATCGACCGATACAGGCCCTGCTTGTCACGGGCGGATGCTGCCATGACTATGACCGACAGAAACTGATCCTGACTCGCGGCATCAGCGCACGAGCTAACGTTCGCTGGACTGTGGTGCATCAGGGCGGAACCTCAACCGATACAAAGATTCCGCTTTATAACGATCCGAACTGGGCCGATGGATTTGACATCGTTGTTCACAACGAATGTTTTGCTCACGTCACTGACAAGGAATTTGTCGATCGCATCCTGAAGCCTCATCGAGAAGGCCTGCCCGCGATTCTTGTCCACTGCGCGATGCACTGTTATCGCGTCGATGATGATCGCTGGTTTGAATTCTGCGGAGTTCAGTCGCCGGGACACGGTCCGCACTATTCGTACACGATCAACAACCAGAAACTCGATCATCCGATTATGGCTGGGTTCGGTGAGCGATTCGTTGTGCCGAAGGGTGAGCTGTATCACGCGGCGAAAGTGTTTGATACCGCAACTCCCTTAGCGATCGCTCATCGTCAGGATAACAATGAGCCACAGGTCTGCATCTGGACGAACGATTATCGCGGCACCCGAGTCTTCGCGACTACTGTCGGGCATTACAACGAAACGATGGTGGAACCAACATATCTGGACATGATGGCTCGCGGACTTCTTTGGGCGGTTGGCCGCGATCCTGAGAAGCACTTCACACCGACAACGGAATCGGTCGACGAAGAACTGCGTGCGTTGGTTGCGGTGAAGATTGAAAAGAACTCCCCCGTGCTGACTCAGGGATGCTGCGGCGAAGGAAATCACGTCTTCAATAAACCGGCAACCGCCAGCAGCGAAGAGACCGGGAAGAATAACTTCGCAAAGAACGCTGTCGACGGACGGCTCGACACGCGCTGGTGTGCCAGCGGTCCGCAAAGTGGCGAATCGATCACGCTCGACATGGAGAAGCCTCAGTCCGTGCGCAACGTGCGGCTGCATTGGGAATCAAGGAATACGGCTTACCAATACACCATCGAATCTTCGCCGGACGGTAAAGAGTGGGCTATGCTGGCCGATCAGTCAAAGAACAAAGAACGCAACGGGCTGTCGGTCGATGCCGTCAAGACGGACGATGCACGCTATCTCAAGATTACATTTCTCGGATCCAATGGCGGCGGCTGGGGAAGTCTCTGGGAAATTGAAGCCTATCCAGGCGATCTCCCGCCTGTTCCTGAAGGAGCTTCATCAGGCGCGGAGGGAGCTGCATCGATTGAGGATGTGAAGGCTCCTGAAGGATTTGACGTCAGCCTGTTTGCCGGTCCTCCGCAGGTCACTTATCCCGTCTGTATCACGACTTCGGTCGACGGAGAAGTCTTTGTTGGGGTTGATGAGCAAGGCTCGCTGGGCAAAGATCCTGGTCGAGGAAAAATCGTGCGTTGCCTCGACACTGATGGCGACGGCAAGGCGGACAAGTTCAACGACTTTGCAAAGATGGATCATCCTCGCGGACTGGTCTATGACAACGGCTCCATGTGGGTTTTGCATCCTCCGTTTCTTTCGGTTTTCCGAGATACCAATGGCGACGGCACATCGGACGAAAGTGAAATTCTGATCGAAGGCATCAGCACAGAAGAAGTTGATAAGCGAGGTGCCGACCATACGACTAACGGCATTCGCATGGGCATCGACGGCTGGATTTATATCGCTGTGGGTGACTTTGGATTCAACAAGGCCGTGGCTAAAGATGGCACAACGCTCAGCAAACGCGGTGGTGGCGTCGTGAGAATTCGACCGGATGGAACCGAGATGGAAGTGTTCTCGTGGGGCCAGCGAAACATCGTCGACATCGCGATTGATCCATCCATGAATGTGTTCACTCGTGACAACACCAATGACGGCGGTGGTTGGGATATCCGTTTGTCGCACGTGATGCAGACGGCCAACTACGGCTATCCATCGCAGTACATCAATTTCAGCGAAGAAATCATGCCGCCGTTGGCCGATTACGGCGGAGGTTCTGGATGCGGAGCTCTCTACTTTCAGGACGATCGCTGGCCAGCTCCGTTCAACGATATGTTGCTGACGTGCGACTGGGGACGAAGCGAAGTCTTCAGCCACGTGTTGCCTCACAACGGCGCCACGTTTGATGCGCAGCAGGAGACGTTCCTGAAGATTCCTCGCCCGACGGATGCTGACGCTGATGCCAGTGGCCGGTTGTTTGTCACGAGCTGGAAGAATGGCGGCTTTTCGTTCGAACGGCCCGACGTTGGCTTTGTCGCAATGATTACGCCGAGCAATTACGTGGCTCACCCGGTCGCAATACCCTCGGCGAGCGGCAGGGCGTCAGCCCTCCGTGTCGATGCCCTGGAAGACCTCGACACAGCGTCGCTTCTCGCGTTACTGCGAAGCCCCTCGGATGCTTTGCGTTTGGCGAGCGGCAGGGCGTTAGCCCTCCGAGATTCGCGCGACGTTGCTCGGAGGGCTGACGCCCTGCCGCTCGCCGATGCGCTTGTAGCACTCGCCAAAGATCAAGCGGCATCACTGAATTCGCGCATCGCCGCTGTCTGGACTTTGCGACAAGCCAATTGGGATGCTTTCAAAGCCGCCTTCGGTTCTCTTCTGATCGACGCCGATCTGCGAGAACACGTGATCCGCGCGGCAGCAGATCGCAAGTCTCAAATGGAGAAGGGACTGTTCTCTCCCATCTTCTCCAAGCTTGATGACAGCAATCCGCGAGTTCGTGCGGCGGCGATCGTGGCCATGGGACGCTTCGGCGACGCACGGGCCGCAAAGCAACTTCTGGCACTCACGGAGCGAACTCAGCCAGCAGAGAAAACAGAAGGCGACGCATGGCGAAAGGCGGA
>CANHVD010000567.1 GCA_947463775.1 Planctomycetaceae bacterium
CTGATTCGATCTGGGAGAATGCTCAGGAGATTTCACTGCGTTCTGGTTCTGGTCGGAGACGATCAAATTCCTCGAACGCCGATTCAAATGTCAGCATCGACGAGAGCGATGACACTGTTCGCAGCTTCAGCATGTTGGCGTGGGATGAAGAGTTTCTGTACATCTCAGCACGGCTGGAAAGAACTCCGGCCCATGATAACGACGTCGAACTGGCGGCGGCTCGCAGTCATGACGCGAAACATGGAGACAAAGATCGCTTCGAAATAGAACTCGACACTGACCGCGACTATGTCACGTCGTTTCAGTTGACGGTTGATGAATCCGGGCAAACCAGTGACCGCTGCTGGATGCTGACTCGCTGGAATCCTCAGTGGTACGTCGCTGTTGACTCCGATGAATCGGCCTGGCGAATCGAAGCTGCGATTCCCTTCTCTGAACTGATTTCACGTCCCGCGAAGGCGGGTGATATCTGGACCGTCCGCATGAGACGCATTCTTCCCGGGGTTCTCGAGCATAGCTCGATGAGCGCAGACGGTGTCGCCACCGCGGGCAAAACTGGCATCGTGCGATTCATCCGACCCAAAGTTACAACGGAATCTCGAATGAGGAAGTCGAAGCAATAAGAGCCGGTTGAAATGGGTTTCCAGAACTTTTCGGCCGCCCTGGACTGCGCCCTTTCTGCCCGAAAATGGACGGAGAGAGGGCAGCGTGGCGGTGTCAGGTTACGGAAATGGTTCGAGATAGTCTCCGAGAACGGTGTGACAAGTTCGCGTTAGCGAACGCATGCACACCGATTGAGTCTCCATTTGATTCAAACCATATGTTATTTGAGGACTGTTCCTCAACATGAAGCATCCGACCAAATTTTGGTCGTTCAATTCCATACCGGACAGCTCATGTCACAGGGCAGCCCATGTCCGGGGCTGAACGATTCCCTGTGCCGGGAAACGTGGACTAACTTGCAAGCGCCGGCGTGGTCAGGAGTGCTCCCCGCAAAGCGCATTTGCGATGATAGCTTGATGGGCGAGTGGCATTCCTGCAAAGATCCGCTGTCCGTGGAAGACATTTGCTCCTGATCCCTGCATGATCAGGTTGAAAGTTGAATCAGTCGCAGTTCAAATCAGCGCTGACTTCGTTGTTCTGCTCGACGGTTTCGAGGTCGCCTTGATTTACGCAGATGACTCGATCGTTGGTGTTGACTGGAAGAATTTATGAGTTCATCGAAAAGTGTCACAGGCAACAAGTCATCCTCCGATGGGGGATGGCTACATTTCCTGGGCAATGTTGTGGGATCAATCATCATCCTCGGACTGGGCGTTTTTGGTCTGCTGTTCTTCGGCAGAAGTCCGGAAGTGCCAACGGATACGTCGCGGCTGAAGTCCGCGTCAGAAGCTCCTTTGGTGGAAACAGCCGAGGTGACGCCGTGGGACAAGCCGTTTCACCTGGATATCGATGGCGAGGCGACCAGCTATCGAGTGCTGACTGTCGGAGCAGAGGTCACCGGACGCATTCTGAAGAAGTCCGAGGAGACTCGAAGCGGGACCTTCGTTAATCAGGGGGATGTTCTGTTCGAAGTTGATCCGGTGAACTATCAACTGGATCAACAGCGTTTACAGGCTAGTGCTGATCAGGCAACTCAGGAACTGAAGGCGATTGAAGTTGACCTGCAGAACGGGGCGGCTTTACTAGGACTGGCTCACGAAGACAATGAGCTGCAAAAAGAACATCTCGAACGAGTCAAAACGGCGGCCGCTCGCAAAGCCGCTTCTGAAGCGGAACTGGATAGTGCGGCACGCCAGGAATTGACGTCTCGCAATGCCGTGCAGATGCAGCAGAATCAGTTGAACACTTTGGCTCAGACAAAGAAAACCAAAGAAGCAGCACTCAAGCTGGCCGAGGCCGAACTGCAAAGAACACGCGTCGATCTGGAACGCTGTCGCATCGTGGCTCCGATCAACGGACGCATTGTGGATGATATGAAAGAAGAAGGCGACTACGTGAAGCCCGGCGATACGCTGGTGCACATCAGCGATTCCAGCCGCATGGAAGTGAAGTGCAGTCTGAAAGGTCAGGAACTGGCGTGGATCTGGCAGCACGGACAACAATCCGACGAACCGCCGATCGCGACTTCGGAAACATCGGCTAAAACAGAAGCGGCGACAGCAGAGAACACTGCTTCCTCCGGTGATGCGCAGGCAGCGGCTGAGCCTCGCAAGGCCGATCCATTTCAGATGCCAAACGTTCCTTGTGAGATCGCGTTTGAGTTTGAAGGAGTGGAGACCGTCTGGGATGGTTATCTGTCGCGGTATGAAGGCTCCGGGATGGATCGAGCGACCAGGATGTTTCCCTGTCGCGTGATTGTCGATGCGCCGGAGAAGACTCGCGTGAACTCTCCGGATGGTCTGAATCAGGTCTCGCCCCCAACGCTGCTCAGCGGCATGTATGTGACCGTGCGGATTCCGATCGATTCCCCAGTGCAGTTGTTGCAGGTTCCGGCTGAATCGATTCGCCCGGGTGGCCAATTGTGGGTCGTGCGCGAGGGAAAGCTGAAAGTCGTTTCAGTTTCACTGGTCCGCGTCGATGGTGATATGGCTCTGGTACGTCAGGAACAGCCTACGCTTAAGGCTCAGGATGTCGTCATCATTTCGCCGCTGGCGTCTGTGACCGATGGGATGCCGGTCACCGTCGCTTCTGACTTGAAAACGATACCTCCGCCCTCAGCTTCTGCAGATCCGGCCAGCAAGAACGAACCACAACCAGCGGCAGAGGCTAAGGACAGCTCGGCGAAATCACAGCTGGAGGTGAAGCCATGAGCGGTTCCATGGTGCGTTGGGCGATCCGCAACACGCCCGCAATGAACACGGTTGTGCTGGCGGTGCTGGTGGTCGGTGTGTTGTCAGCGTTCATGCTGCGGCGCGAAGTGTTTCCGCAGTTTGAGCTGGAGATCATTCTCGTCGCCGTTCCATATCCCGGCGCGAGTCCGGATGAAGTAGAAAGCGGTATCTGTCAGAAGATTGAAGAGGCAGTTCGTTCTGTCGATGGCATCAAAAAAGTGACTTCGGTCGCGGCGGAAGGCGTCGGTAATGTTGTGATCGAAGTGCGCAGTGACGTGCCCAGCGTGCAGAAGGTTCTGAATGAAGTGCAGTCACAGATCGATCGCATCCCCAGCTTTCCGGATCTTGCTGAAGAACCGAACGTGCAGCAGGTCACGTTCCGCAACAAAGCGATTACGGTCGGAGTAATTCAGGAGAATTCTGAAGCTCCCGATGCCGAACTTCAACTTCGCGAGATTACGGAACAGGTTCGTGATGACCTGCTGCTGATTCCTCAGATTTCGCAAGCTGAAATTATGGGCGAACGCAAGTTTCAGATCGATGTGGAGATTCCTGAAAAGACGCTGCGAGAATACGGCCTGACGTTAACCGATGTGTCGCGTCGCATTCGTCTGCGAAACTTGGAATTGCCCGGCGGAACGATTCGTGATCAGGGCGAAACGTATCTGCTGCGTGGCAAAGACAAACGAGTCCTGGGAGATGAGATCGCATCCATTCCATTGATTACTCGCGCTGACGGAGTTGTGCTGACCGTTGGCGAACTGGGACAAGTAAAAGATGAGTTTGTCGATACGACATCCATCAGCCGCATCAATGGGAAACCTGGCCTCGCGATTGATGTCAGTGCTGCATCGCGTGAGGACCTGTTGGCGATGGCGGACGCGGTGAAGGATTATGTAAAGCAGAAAGATTTGCCACCCGGCTACGAATTTACAACCTGGGCAGATAGCTCGATCGAAGTGCGAGACCGTCTTGATCTACTGTTGCGAAACGGCATGCAGGGGCTCATTTTGGTCTTCGTAATCTTGTCGTTGTTCCTCGACCTGAAGCTGGCCTTCTGGGTTGCGATGGGAATCCCGATTTCGTTGCTGGGAGCCTGTGCGGTGCTCTGGCAGTTTGATCAGACACTCAACATGCTGTCTCTGTTTTCGTTCCTTATCGCGTTGGGGATCGTGGTCGATGACGCCATCGTGATCGGCGAGAACGTGTATGCTCACCGAGCCATGGGCAAGACGCCGATGCAGGCGGCCATCGATGGAACCATCGAGGTTGTGCCGTCCGTATTCTCCTCAGTCGCAACAACTGTTTTTGCTTTCGTGCCGATGTTCTTCGTGACCGGCGTGATGGGGAAATTCTTCGCGGTCATGCCGCTGGCGGTGATTGCGATTCTGACGATTTCGTTGCTGGAAGCATCTTTCGCTTTGCCCTGCCATCTTGCTCATGGTTCCGGCAAACCGTCTCCGCTGACCTCAGGATTAAATCGCTTCACAAACTGGGTTCTCGACACATTTATCACTCGGATTTATCAGCCCGTTGTTAACTTCTGCGTGGGTAACCCTGCCATCACGGTTAGCCTCGCCGTTACGTTTCTTCTGTTGACGACAAGCCTGGTGACTAGTGGAACTGTGCCCAGTATTTTCTTCCCGAAACTGGATGCACC
>CANHVD010000568.1 GCA_947463775.1 Planctomycetaceae bacterium
AGCCATCAGCGTCCACCAGCGAATCGCTGTTTCGTCAGCAGACCTCCACATCAAGCCTCGACTGGGATTATGTGGACTCATCAAATGCCTACGGACAATTGATTTCACCAGCATTGTTTTTGTCGACGGCAAAGCCTGGGGCCAGCGATGAGTGGCAGATCACTCGTGTCGAATTCTACGCGGCCCGCGAATACTCATGGAGCGGCAGCACGTACCGTTTTCAGTTGAAGAAGGCGTCAGATGACGGCCTGCCCACGAACGAAACGATTTACACAGAAACCAGAGACCCCAACATCATCTCTTCGTCGGGAAGCTGGACCAGCATTTCTATGACTGGCCTCCCGTGGCTGGACGCATCCCAGAATATCACAATGACTTTCAATTACCTGTCTGGCTTTAATCGTCTGGTGCTCCCAGTTCGTGAAGACAGCAGCGTCACTGGATATCTGGGAACAGATGAATCCTCATCACAGTGGCTGCGTCCCGCTGGCCAGCGCAGTCTTGTGTACCGAGTTTACGGCCGGATTCGGCCCAAAGCTCACAATGATCAGGAGGAACCCGTTCGACGATTTCAGACGGCGGAGTTACGTTTGGCCGCGTCAGCTTTGGGTGGCACTCCGATGCACGCAGCCGCAGAGTTCCTGAACAAGCCGCTGGATGCAACGGTTCTGGCCGAGACTGACTTTTCGAACTTTTCCATGACCGACGACAGCAACTTCGATGGTTCCTCTGACTGGACTCTCAGCGCAACGGGCTCCGGCAATTCATCAACCGTTTCGGGAGGACTCTGGACCGCCAACAATCAGGCCATCCAATTACCTTCCGCAATACCGGCAGGCGTCCAGACCGAGATCGACGTCAGCAGTCGAGACACAACGTCCTCGACGGGCAGCGTGATGATTCGAGCAGCCGGGCTGAAGTCTGTGGGCGGTAACAGCGTCTCCGTTCTGGCGACTCTGACTTTACAGTCGAATGGAACTCAGACTCTGATTCTGTATGAGGAGACATCAACAAACACGTTCGTCAAATGTGATCAGTTCACAATGCTGAACTCATCTCGCCAGAACATTCGGCTCGTGCTGAATCCCGTGCGAGAATCCGTCGCGGTCTGGGTGAACGGAATCCTGCTGTCAACCTGCCGCTTATCCTTGATCGCAACGCCCGCCTTGCCGTCGACCGTGCAGGTTCAGGCCAGCGGCAATTCGTGTGAATTCGATTTCTGTGAAGTACTGACACGTTCTCTCACCACATCGGAGACCGTGTTGCCATGAAGTATCAACGACAACACCACATAGGCTCTCCGGGACAACGAAGTCCATCTCCCCAGCATGTACACCGCGCCGCTTTTACAATTGCTGAAACGGCGTTGGCAACATTGATTGTTGGTTTGCTGGTCGTTGGCTCATTGAAGTCGCTGTCCGCTTCGTTTCAAACTCATAAGTTCTCCGAGAACCGAGTGCGTGCGTTGTTTCTGGCGGAACAACTGCTGATTGAACTTTCGTCACTCAGCTGGTTCGATCCGAACACACCTGCGTCTGCAGGCACGATTGGCAAAGACACGGGAGACACCGCCACGGTGACTCGACGTGATCAACTGGATGACATGGATGATTTTCACAACTGGTCTGAGCAACCAAAATCGCGTAGCGGAGTTGCCCTCACCGGAACTTCGACGATGACTCGCGCAGTCACCGTTGAAAACATCTCTGCCACAGATCCAACCGTCGCTGTTGCTGGCAATGTGAACACCGGGATCCGACGAATGACCGTCATCGTGACGGAGAACGGCACGGAGCTGGCTCGACTGTCGACGCTGCTGACCAGCTCGGACAATACTTTGCGAGCAGGCGTATTCGAACAGCCCTCAGTCCCTAACGCCGTGATGCCATAGAACAAGAAACAGATATCTGTGATGAAAACATTCGTCCCAAATCCAGACCGAACAGCCACACGCCGCGGAGCGTTGCTGCTGCTCGTATTGATTACGGGCACGATCATATCTGTGATCAGTCTGGGGGCGTTGATTGTTCAGAATGTGCATCTGACTCAGGGTACATCGATGAAAGATGCCACCTCCGCACGCTGGTCGGCTCGATCGGGAATCGCTCTGGCAACGAAAGATGTTTCTGGCTCGATGGCCTGGAGAAGCACGAAGACGCCCGGAAGCTGGTACTCGGGAGTGCGTTCTAATTCCGGGACCATGAATGTTGCGGCGTCTGATCCGACTGATACCAGCTTCGCGGACAGTATCGCGGAACCAGTTCTGCTGGAGGCAACCGGCTCCGTGGGAAACTCCGTCCAGAAAAGCTCCGGGCTTCTGTTGGCTGAATCAGCTCTGCGGCAGGCGATGATGTTTCATCTGGCCTGCGGTGATGATCTGACCGTGAGCGACGCCACCGTTGAAGGGCCGGGATGGATTGGTGTCAAAGATCAGATCTCCGTCGGCGGCGTGAATTCTGTACGATGCGATGTGATGACGGGCGACACTGATTCACCGTCGGGATTTCTCCACCGCGTCAGAACCGGAGCGACTCTGGAAGATCTGCCAACATACTCAGATTTCAGCGACATCGTGAGTCTGGGAACGGCCGTGTCCAGCACTCAGATTCCGAATGCAACTGCGACAACAATAGAGACGATTCTTAATCCGGACTTCGGACGAGGCTATCAAGGCTGGATGACGGCTCCGGATGGAGACCTGAATACGTTCTCCTCCGGCGGCGTTGGTGACTCATCGTGTGCTGAAGTCGACAATCGTACCAGTGCTTCCTGTGGTTTGGTTCATGATGTCACGGGAATCATCAGGAGGGGACTGCAGACGCAATTATCGGCTGCGGTTATGCCACTGTCCTCAGCGTCAACCTTTGAGCTGTCTCTGATTGTGACCACGACATCGGGAACTTCAACGGCGGCCAGTTGGACATCGGGATCAATCAATGCGGGCAGTTTTTACACCAGCATCCAAACGATCTCAACGACGGTCACGCCTACCTGGTCCGGCCGGCTGATCTCTGCTCAAATGAAAGTCCGCACCAACGGAGGCGGTTCGGCCGGGACTCAGGATTTCCTGGTTGACAACGTGAGCATGAAAGTAATCTCTCCACCATTCGGCAAAGCCATTTATCGTACGGTCGTTTCGACGGCGACCAACCCGTTCTCAGTCACGTCGAATTCCAATGGGGTCTACGTGCTGGATTGCGGCGGCAACGATGTCACGATTTCCGACTGCATGATTGTGGGAACTCTGGTACTCAGAAACACGGGCACTGTGCGAGTCGGCAGTGGACCGATCCAATGGCGTCCTGCAAGACCCGGCATGCCTGCACTCGTCGTGGATGGCGATATTGTACTTTCATTCAGTCGCTTCGGTTTGACGGAGCGTGAGCTGAATGTCAATCTGAACCCCAGCGGGACACCGGACGAAAACGGGAGCACAGATTCCAGCATGAACGACACATATGTCCCGGAAATTCGAGGCCTGATTTATGCGTCTGGTGACATCACACTGGCTGGAGATCTTCGAATCAAAGGGTCTGTGATTTCCGGCGACGACATGACGATTCAGCAACGAGCAACTTTGGGCTTTGCACCGGAATATCTCACTGTGCCTCGTCAGGCGACCCATGCAACGAAGTCGTTTCTCCGTGAGACCACCGGGGTGACTCGGTCGTTTGATTGATTAACACTGAACATGAACGTGCAACCGGACCGGAACCCGCGGGCTCTTGTGTGAATCGTTTGACGGCAAGCCACAGGCGCCGTTGGCCGAACTCGCCTCCGCCTGCGGCTCGCCGTTAAACAAAAATGCTCAGCACACGCCCAAATGAACGGAAATAGACTCGGCGCTGATCAGGAATCGCCCGAGATTCACCACCGCCAGTAAACAAAACAGCCCCTGTTGTGCTGAAACCGCTCAAACGTGTATGTTCCGCCTCGTCGGCGTGGAATTTCAGCGTCCTTGCTGAGGAAAAACGCAGGCCAATTTTGACGCGGTTCTTTCAATAATCCGCGTCGGTCGTGAACTCCAGGGATTCGAAACACCGTGACAGAAATCGCTCAGCAAAGACTCGGACTGTTTGAAGCCTACGGC
Source organism: Planctomycetaceae bacterium (assembly GCA_947463775.1). GTDB lineage: Bacteria > Planctomycetota > Planctomycetia > Planctomycetales > Planctomycetaceae > SXXK01. Next base: position 4,091 of record CANHVD010000568.1, read on the forward strand.
GTTGAACTGGAATACATGATTGTGTCCAAGGACAGCCTGGATGTCCTGCCAGCCTGCGACCGGTTGATCGAAGCCGAATGCGGAAAGATCGAATCAGAAATTGAACGAGGTCGCATCGCGTGGTCCAATGAGCTCGTGCTGCATGTGGTTGAACTCAAGACGTCCGTCCCTGCTCCTTCGCTGACGGGTCTGTTCAATGAATTCCAAACCCAGATTCGGCAGATCAATAAGCGACTGCAATCGTTCAATGGAATGCTGATGCCCTCGGCGATGCATCCGTGGATGGATCCGTTTCGAGAAATGCGTTTATGGCCGCACGACTACAGCGCTGTGTATGAAGCGTTCAATCGCATCTTTGATTGTCGAGGCCACGGCTGGGCCAACTTGCAGAGCGTGCAC
>CANHVD010000569.1 GCA_947463775.1 Planctomycetaceae bacterium
AATCCGTGCCATGGCGATGCGACGCTGTTCAGCGGCGGCTCGTGCGGCACGATTCTTATAGGGAATTTCGAAGTCGATCCCCACGCCGAGGCCTGGTTGTCCCATGCTGAACTGATCCGTGAAGGCACCAGCCGCATTGTAGTCGCCTCGCAGACCGGCCGAGTATCCAGTCAGAACCAGATTCAATGCTGGCAGAACTTCACTTTGCGCCACCTTGTGCTCAATCGCTGATGCTCGAATCTCGCGGATGACCTGATGGACTTCCGGTCGATTCTGGATTGCGACTTCCACCTGAGTTTCGGGGCCAATCGCTTCCGGGGTGTGAGGCGGCAACGTCAATGGAACTACCTCAGTCCCGGCAAATTGTGGATAACGATTGGCATAGATCAGACTCAATAAAACTTCCTGAGCCACAATGATGTCGTGCTCCGCCTGAATCGCTGCGGCCAATCGATTAGCCACATCCTGCATCGCGCGATCCATCGCAACGGGTTTCACATCGATCTGCTGACGCTGGCTGATTTCGTCGGCAACCAGCTTGGCTCGATTCCACGAATTTACGGCTTGCAGGAAGCGACCTCGTCGCAGAACCAGATTCCAATAGGCATTGGCCGTTTCCAGCAGATAGTCCTGAATCCCCGCCTGAAGTCGATCAAAGGCAATGTCTTTGTCGATCTCCGCGAGCTGCAGCGGGCTGGTGGCATAGTCTTCACCGGCTCCTCGCAACAACGGTTTTTCATACTGCAAGGCCAGTCGAGTGTTCCCCTGGTTGTTGGGGCTGATGAACTGGGAGTTACTTTCCTTGAAGCCGAATTGTTGTGCGATTTCGAACTGACCGCCAGTACGATCCAGTCTTCGCAAGCCGGCTCTGGCTGTGGACGTGCGACTCCGCAAACGGTTTGCAGCACCGTCAAGCTGGCTTCCGATCGGCGTGCTGTCACGATTCCAGACGGAGTTGACAAATGTGTTCCAGTCGAAGGCCGCGTCCTGACGCGTGATCTCCTGAAGCTGAATGCACCAATCCGAGTTCAGGATTTTAAGTTCCGGAGCTTCCGTCATCGCGCGGTACAGAGTCTCATTCAAACTCATCGGCATCGGCGGACGATCACGCAAAATTGATGTTCGGAGCTCCTGCTCCCACCATAACACAGGACGTTGCAATGCAGTCGCGGCGTCTGTGGAGGGGACCGCCGGATGGACCAATCCGTCCGGCATTTGAAGTTCAGGGATTTTCTCACCCGGCATGTTTGGGGCAACGCGGGGCATACTTGCGGCAACGCGGGGCATACTTGTGGCCAAGCCCGGGGAATCTTGATTCCGCTGAGTTCCCACTTCGCTGTTCGAACTCTCAGCAGGCTCCGAGGCCATCGGCATCTGCTGAGCCGCAGCCTGATTTCCATAGCGAATCAGTTGGATCTCTCGTTGCGGTTCGGTGCCGTCCAACGTTCGAGTATGCACAGCAGGGCGAACGGTGTCGCGGGGCGAGTTCGGTCTGAACGAATGCCCGGTCGTCGGGTTTTGTGCGAGACAGACCGAGCTCGCCAGCATCATGCCGCAGAAAGCTCGAATCAGAAACGCACTGGAGCTGAACCCCCCGCTTCGCAATCTGCGCGCAGCAACATCCTGCGGGCATGGCCGCTGAACGCGCGTAGACTTGGTGAGCCGGGGTTGCATCTGGTTCCCAATCAGGCGAGCCCCATTTTTCCACATGACGAATCGCGGGCTGGCCAATGATTGGTTCGACCATTTGTAACGATCATCTTGAGTTGGATGATTGTGCGGGTCAGAAAGTCTGGGTCACCTTTTCCTGAGGCGAACGTCGCAGAGAATTCCTCACCCCGGACCGGCAAGTTCCGCCGATCGCCCTGTCCTTCCCGTCCCTCGCGACTCGCTTCAATCCACGTGCAGGAACTCATTGCTGCCCAGTAATGTTCGCAGCCATGATGCTAACGCTCGTCGGTCCGCATCAGTAGCATTCAAGACAGCTAGCTCTTCGCGAGCGGCTGCGAGATACTCAGCAGACGAGATTTGTTCTTCGGTCGTCGCTGCTCGGTCGAAGGCCTGATGCCACGCGAGATCAATCTGTTGACTTTCACTGCGGCCGTTAGCGATCAATTTGTCCGCCCATGCTGCGGCTTTGGCATGGACAAAAGCGTCGTTCAGAAAGAACAAAGCCTGAGTCGGCACGGTCGTCCCGAGGCGATCGGCCGTGGACGCATTTGGATCTGATCCATCGAACAAACCAAGGAACGGATGACGTTTCAATCGTTGAGTCATCAGGTACACGCTTCTCAAGTTGTTATCGTAAACTGCAATGAACGGACCGTGTTGTGAGAATCCCCAGCTCACTGGCGAAGGAAACGGATGCCCTTCACCTCGCGCTGAATCCAGCTCACCACTGACCTGCAGAATCGAATCTCGAATCTCTTCAGCACTCAGACGTCGTCGCTGAAAATGCACGTACAAATCCGTTGGATTAACGGCGGAAGACTGTGCGTCTGCGTGTTGCAGAGCTGCCGCATCCTGTTCTGAAGCCAGTTGATACGTGCGACTCAACATGATCAGGCGATGCATGGATTTCACCGACCAGCCACTCTGCACAAACTTCGATGCCAGATGATCCAGAAGTTCCGGATGTGTCGGAGGAAGTCCGCGTACTCCGAAATCATTCGATGTCTTCACAAGTCCTCGCCCAAAATGATACTGCCAGAGTCGATTCGCCATGACTCGGGCCGTCAGTGGGTGCTCCGGACTGGTCAGCCATTCGGCGAGCTGCAGACGTCCACTTCCCGGCAGCTCGGCGGGCAGAGAATTTCCTCCCAGCGATTCGATAAATCCACGAGGCACCGCATCACCGGGCTGAGTAGGCTCACCGCGTTTCTGAATCTGCACGTCATGCGGAGTTCCTTCGGCCATGCCATAAGCCATCGGAAACGGACCGTCTGTCAACAACGAGTTCAATTCCTGCCCGGCCTTTTGAGCCTCTTCTCGGACGGCCGCCAGTTGCTTCTGAATAGCGGCCGCCTTTTCTCGTCGAGCGATTAATTCGGGAGCCGTTGTGTCGACGGAAATTGCATCAAAGGCTGCATGCGGCTTTGTTGAGATCTCATAGTTGTCGACATCCAGCGCAGGGCGAACTCCACCCAGATGGCCGTAACTATCTATGAATGAATAATCAATCTGGCCATCCCAGCCGGTGGAGACGTCCCCACGGAATGGCGTTTGTGTCACCGAATTTGGATCAGCCGCAGCTCGAGTTGAAATCGTGCCTTCGTAGGTGCGTGTTTTTAGATTCAATGTAACCTGCACCTGATACCACTGACCGACCGTTAATGCGCAAACGGCATCGCGAGCATCTCCGCTGCGACGGAAGAAGTGCGAGCCATTCATATACAGTTCGATGGCCGCAGAATTCCCCGGGCCATGTCCAACATAGTAACGCCAGGAACCCTCACCACCTGCTGAAACATCCGCGCAGTTGAAGTCGAAGCATGTGTAGAGAACTTCAGTTTCCTCAGACTTCCACATCACAGGTAACGTCAATCCGAAACCGTCGTACTCGCCGCGATTCGGCATGAACACTCCGAATGCGCCAGTCGGGAAAATGTTCTGATAAGGACTCTGTGAACGTTCGGCAATCTTCACGACACTATTGGGACCTGCGTTCCAGGGAGTCGCGGGTGGCATTTCCTTGATTTGAGTTTCATAGTCACCACCGAGGCCGACCAGTTCCTGCAACTGCTTCGACAGCTCAGCGACATCTACTGCAGCAGAGCCGGTCGACAGTGGTGATTCAGTCGTCGCGGCGGCCAGAGGCTGTTCCTGAACTCCCAGATTGTCGAACTCGATGCCAGGAGCCGGATTTGAATCGCTGAGCAGTTCACTAAAGTTGATAATTCCTGACCACTCAGGGCTCAGCCGCAATCCCGGTCGCGACGCAGTAACCTGCACAGCGCCGGCGCTATCGAAGCTGCTGACCGTCATCGTATAACTTCGGTCGTGAAGGTCGATTGCAAGCTGCAGGTTCTGCCATTGACCGGGAGTCACAGCCGCGATGCTCTCCAGACCTTCTCCGACTTTGATCGCAACAGTAGCCGACGAAATTGTCACGATGATAGCCGGTGAGGATGGGTAACCGCCGATTCTGAACTCATGCAAGCCCTGTGTCGGGGATTGAGTCGGGGTGACTCGAAAATCCAGATTCACCGACAAGTGATCGCAGTTGCTGGTATCACGATGAGGATGAAGGGCCTGAGCGATCCTATATGCTCCGCCGTCTGCTGCGATGCTGGCCCCCACTTTGCCTCGAGCATAAAGATTGCGGAAAGGACTCTGCGCCGCATTGGTCACTGCGATCCGGCCGCTGTAAACCCACGGCGGCACCAGGACTCCGTTGCTGCCGCCCGCTGCTGGCGCCTGGAGTTCAAAATCACCGTCCATGTCGTGCAGCGAACGCAGAATTGCACTGGGCACAGGCTGCTTTTG
>CANHVD010000570.1 GCA_947463775.1 Planctomycetaceae bacterium
AATCAACGCAGCAGATTCCTGTTTCGGATCTGTTGAGTTATCTGGATCGAGCCTTGACTTATGAACCGAACCACGGGCCGGCTCTCAATCGGTTGATGGCCTACGCGACGGCCAAAGTCGAAGGCAATGTTGAGCTTAAGACGGTACTTGCTCGCGTGATTGCTGAGGGAAAACAGCCTGCTCTGGCCCATTTGGCGATGGGCAACCTGTGCTGGATGGAAGGTGATTCGAAGAGTGCGTTGTTTCACTTTGAACGTGCGATTGCGATACGAGACAACATCGTTGTGGTATTGAACAATCTGGCATGGTTGATCTCTCACGATGAAGCCAATCCGGATTTTGAGCGAGCTATGACACTGGTTAATGTGGCGTTAGAAAAGCAGCCACAGAATGCCAGCTTCCTGGATACGCGTGGAACGATTTACTTCCTGCAAAAGGAGTGGTCGAAAGCTCTGACTGATCTGGAGAAAGCACTATCTGGTGTTCGAGACAAGAGGGCGGTGCATCAGAAACTGGCCACGATTTATCAGGAGCTGGGAATGAAGGAGATTTCAGAGCAGCATCGGTTGATGAGTGAGGAGACTCCGCCGGTGAATTCGGTACCAGTCCCGTAATGCCGTGGATTAGTTCGCTCTGGGCTCCGACCCAATGATGTTTTGTCGTTTGGGTAATCATAGCTCGCACTGTGCGTGCGTTGGCTTGTGTAGAATGTTTGACGGTAGTAGAAACTGAGATCTGAAAATGAAGATTATCGGCCTGAATGCATACCATGGAGACGCCTCTGCGGCTCTGGTTGTTGATGGCCAGCTTGTGGCTGCGGTGGAGGAAGAGCGGTTTAACCGGATTAAACACTGGGCAGGTTTTCCGGGCGAATCGATTCGTTGGTGTTTGCAGCAGGCGGGTTTGAAAGTCACTGATATTGATCACGTGGCGGTTTCATTTGACCCCAGAGCCAATTTGTGGCGTCGACTGCAATTTGTGGCCACCCATTGGCCGTCAATGTCGTCCGTGCTGGACCGACTCCGTCGTCAAGGCAAGACACTGGCACTGGAGGATCAGTTTGCTGCTGCCGTCGGAGTGTCTCGTGATCAGCTCAAAGCGCAGTTTCATCGCATCGAGCATCACCAGACGCATGTGGCCGCTGGATTTTTGATCTCCCCATTTGACGAGGCAGCGGTGCTGTCGGTCGATGGAATGGGCGACTTTACCAGTACGTTGACTGCTCACGCACAGGGGAATGATTGGGCCGAGTTTGATCGCGTTTACTACCCGCATTCGATTGGTTTCTTGTACACTGCTATCACGATGTACCTGGGATTTCCCTACTATGGTGATGAGTACAAAGTCATGGGGCTGGCTCCTTATGGCGAGCCGGAGTTTGTGGATTTCTTTCGGAGGATGATTCGGCCCAAGGGGGACACATTCGAGCTGAATTTGGACTATTTCACGCATCACAAAAAAGGTGTGCGAATGGCCTGGAACGATGGGGCTCCCATCATTGAGCCGTTCTTTAGCCAGAAGCTGATCGATGAATTGGGCCCGGTCCGTGATCGGAAGCAACCGATGACTTCGCGTCATGACAACATCGCTAAGTCGCTGCAGGTGGTCACGGAAGAGATCATTATGCATTTGTTGAATCGTCTACATGCAAAGACTCGCTCAGAGAACGTGTGTATGACAGGCGGCGTCGCGATGAACTCGGTGGCCAATGGAAAAATCACGAGCCAAACGCCGTTCAAAAATGTTTATATCCCCGCCGGAGCGGCTGACAACGGGACATCTTTTGGAGCGGCATTTTATGTCTGGAATCATCTGCTGAAGAAGCCGCGGACGTTCGTGCAGGATCATGCGTATTGGGGTTGTTCATCAACGAACGACGAAGCGATCGCAGCGGCAAAGGCGGCCGGGGTGCCTTATGAAGTGCTGGATCAGGAAGCTTTGGTTGATCGAACGACCGATCTGATGATCAACGGCAATGTTGTCGGATGGTTTCAGGGGGCGATGGAGTTTGGTGCTCGTGCGTTGGGTAATAGAACTCTGCTGGCTGATCCTCGTCGAACCGACATGCGGGACATCATCAATCTTCGCATTAAGTTTCGTGAGAAATTCCGGCCGTTTGCTCCGAGTATTCTTGAGGAGCATGTCGGCGAGTGGTTTGAGATTAATGAATCGACGCCGTACATGGAGAAGGTGTTCCCGATACGCAGGGAGAAGCACGCGATCATTCCGGCGGTGACTCATGTGGATGGCAGCGGTCGTTTGCAGACGGTTTCGAAGCGATCGAATCCTCTGTATCACCGTTTGATCAGCCGATTCCATGAGAAGACTGATGTACCAATTGTTCTGAATACGTCTTTAAACGAGAACGAACCCATCGTGAGAACTCCGGCCGAGGCGATCAGTTGTTTCTTGCGGACTGATATGGATGTGATCGTGATTGGCGGCGTACTTATAGATCGCCATCGGGCTGACTTTCCGGAGCAGTTCCGAAAGCGGGTTCAATAAAAAGCGTTCTTGGTGCTTAGTGTTTGGTCAAAACACAGTGTCAAAGAACAAGTGCTTGGTGCCTGGTTGAATCGCAGTGGCTTCAGCTTTACCGTCGCGTCTGTAGTGCTGGCTTCAGCCTGCATTTCATTGCAGACTTGATTAGCGATGCCGACGGAAGTCGGCACTACGAAACGCAGCATCTGCCTGCAACGGGTGGGCGAATGGACTTTGAGGGCCCGACGGGGAATTTCCGACGGGCTTTTTTTATAAGCGGAATTCGGGGATCCCGTATAGAATCCGGATCGTCATGATCTGTTTGATTTCACAGGATGCGGATAAAATCACCAAAGGTTCGTGTTTGGAGTCCTACGGAAGGCGTTGAAAATGCCGTCCCCATTTCCTGGTATGGATCCTTATCTTGAAGATCCAAGTCTTTGGCCAGATGTGCACCACGAACTGTTGTCCGTCGCACGAGAACGTCTGAATCGCCAGCTTCGACCGCAGTATCATGCGCGTGTGGAAGAACGTGTTTACATCTCCGACGAAAATGATCCAGGCCGCAAGGCGATCACTCCGGACGTGGCTTAGAAAAGGGGGGGCAGGAACCAATGGCCAAATGGCCCGCAGGGTGCTCCGCACTATTGGATCCTGCTGACTCCTTTTCTGAACCGGTGATTCTGACGACACGGATTGAAGATGAAATCAATGAAGCTCGGCTTGAGGTGATTGATACCAATCAACAAGCTGTGGTGACTGTGATGGAACTTCTCAGCCCAACGAACAAGATTAATGGGTCGCGTGTTCGAGCCAGTTGTGAACAGAAGCGGCGCGAAGTGATGAATTCATCAAGTCACTTTGTGGAGATTAATCTGCTGCGTGAAGGCGACCACCTGCATACTCGCCAACTGTTGCCTCTGGCGGAGTATTATGTCCATGTTTCTCACAAGGATCGTCGACCCGAAGGTTATGTCTGGCCCATTCGATGGCCTCAGCGATTGCCGGTGATCGGGATTCCGTTGAAGGAAGGTGATCCGGATGCAAAGCTCGACCTGCAGGAGGTGCTTGCAACGGCCTATGATCTGCAGGTTGATTATCGCTCGGAACCAACTCCGTGGCTGTCGCCCGAGATGGCGGAATGGGCGAATACGCTGCTGACCTCGAAGGGGATCCGATACGAGAAGGGCTGGTTGAAAAAGCAGATGCTTGGTCGAATCGCAAGTTGGCGTTGGCCGTTAACTCAGGGAGGGGAACAGAGGCAATTATGCTGTAGTGCTGGCTCTAGCCGGCATTCGATTTCACACTTGATTAGCATTGCCGACTGAAGTCGGCATTACGAACTACACAATCTCTCCGTGACGGGCGGGAGATTGCATTTTGTTGGCTCGGCGGGGTATTACCATCGAGCTTTTTTCGAGTGAAACGGCGTCTCTTTTCCGCTTCGGGAGACGTTGGCCAGTAGGCCGGAGGAGGGGGGCTTTCAAAGATTGCAGCGTTCAAAAGCGACCCCTCACCCCGGCCCTCTGCCCCAATGTTTTGCGATAATGCTGCTATGTGATTCCTCACAAGATCCGAAAAAACTGGGCAAGGGAGCAACATGGCGCTGTCCAGTTAGCCATCTTCTGTCCGACAGGGGGCGAGTGGGTAAGCAGTGCTGGCTCCAGCCGGCGCCTTGGCTGGGCGGTCAATAGAAGCCAGATCAGTGCATGAATTAGCAGTTCGCCCGTAGGTTATTTTCGGTCCCGAGGTTGGCGGCGTCTTTTACAGAGTGCGGTGCATAAGCCACTTGCGATGATAAAGGCGATGGATGATGGTTCCGGGACGGCGGCGAATTGGGCCGTCAGCGAGAAGTTGTCGATGGCGAGGCCGTCGTCGGAGCCTGACGCGTCGAAATCGTTCCAGCGAATCCAGAGGGTTTGACCGGCACTGAGGTTCAAGCCAGTGATCGTGCTGCTCAATGGTGTTCGATTTGCGGTCAGGTTGCCATCTGTGGCACCC
>CANHVD010000571.1 GCA_947463775.1 Planctomycetaceae bacterium
CCTGGTTTACAGCGTCTGCTCTTCGATATCAGAAGGAACTGCAGTCAGTCCTGGCCAGTGAAGTGGCGGGGGACATCGTCGGCTGCGACAGCTATGGGCAATCTCGTGCCGGCATCGGTCATGCGGATTTGGCGTGGTACGGAGTTCACGGCATCGAAACGCTTTACACCGTGATGGGCTCGGGCTGCGTTTCTGTGACGCGAGTTCAAACCGATAAGAGCGAGCAGGTTACCGGGCTCTGGTCCAGTGGTCGCATTGGGACTTATCGCGGCATCCGCGAACATACTCATAAGACCGGCTTCGGCGCGATGATCTTTGGCACAAAAACTCAGCAACATGTGCCGCTGCCGGCCGATTATGAAGGACTGGTGATCGAGATCGCTCGCTTTTTTAAGACGCGACAATCGCCCGTTTCGGAAGACGTCATGCTGGAGATTTTCGCGTTTATCGAAGCGGCCGATGAAAGTAAGCGGCAAAACGGAGTACCCGTGACTCTGGCGAGCGTGATTGAGAAGGCTCGCAAAGAATCCGAATGAGAATTTCCGGTTCGGTCAGCATCGGTTGATGCGAGCGAGACGAGGAAGCGAGTAGACTTTCATCCTTGCGTGCAAAGAGAATCCCGCCGACGGAGCGACGGGTGTACCGTACGCCCGTCGCTCCGTCGACGGGATTCTTTTTTCTATACGCCTTCACCGGACGGCTCGCACCGTGCCGCTTCAAAATACACAATTGGTTATTCACTGAAACCATCATGCTCGAACTCCGAAATCCCCACAGTATTCTTGCCGCCCTGCAGGTTCGACCGAAAGCTGTGAAGCAGATTCATCTGCATTCGGACAATCCCGGTGAGGCCTGGGAACCGGTGATCGAGACGGCTCAGAAGCATCGCATCCCGGTGCGAGTCGGTGCGGTGGATCCTCGGACGGCCAAGTCTGGTCGCGACACGGAACGTGTCGGAGCAGGTTCAGCAACGGTCGAACCACCGTCTCCGCTGCCGCTCGAGAAATTGTGGAATGTTGCGGAAGGCGAACGAGGATTGTGGTTGGCACTGGATCAGATTCAGGATCCTCAGAACCTTGGTGCATTGTTTCGCCTTGCCGGATTCTTTGGGGTCAAAGGCATCGTGCTGACCAAGGATCGTAGTGCCTCCGTCAATGCGACGGTCTGTGATATCTCCGCGGGTGGTGCGGAACATGTTCCGTTTGCAGTGGTCGCCAATTTAGCTCAGGCCATGGAGAAAGCTCAGGAGAATCAGGTCTGGGTTCTGGGAACGTGCGAAAGAGCTGAATCATCAATCTACACTGTTCATCGAGATCGCAACTGGATGCTCGTACTGGGCAACGAAGGCACCGGACTCCGCCGGCTCACACGCGATCGCTGCGACCAGCTTGTGTCGCTGCCACCTCAAGGGCCCGTACCATCGCTCAACGTCGCCACCGCCGCCGCAGCATGCCTGGCCGTAATGAGTACGCCAAGATGATGCTACGAAGATAAGGCAGCGTGGACAGAGTTCACCCGGCCTCCTTGTGGGACTCATGTTTCCGGCGTCGTTTAGCCGTGATAGCCGCGGATAAAAGTTTCGAGGCAGCGTGAGATTGTTCGCCAGCCGGGTCAGCAATTAGATCTGAGAAGCTCGGGGTGAAATACCTCTGATCTTCCTGGTTCTCGGGTTTCTATCTGCGGGCAAAATGCGGGCAAACTAGCGATGTTTTTTCACGCCGCGTGAACACATCTGACCGAAAAATTATGCGACCGAAAAATTAATCGCAAAGCAACGGGATTCGTTGGCCTCGAATCTTTCGATCATCGAATCTCTCGGTCGAATTCTTCCGCAGCACGGAAACGCATTCCCGAACAAGATTCTCCGTTAGGGCAAAAGTTTTGCTGAAACCGGATGGCCAAGGTTATGTCTCGCCGGGAAATCTCTAAACTGTTGAGTACCCACCGCAACAAAATCAACGCAGCGCCCCGCCGTCGTTTTCGCTCTTCATCGAGGACTCACATGAATCCGCTCAGTCCGCTTCCTTTGCAGTATGAGTTCAGTCGTCACGCAACGCCTCGAGCAGAGATCGACTCCGGTGCTCGTCTCGTAATCGATTCAGAAGATGCGCTTTCGGGACAGTTGCGAAAGCCCGAAGATCGTCGTGATAAAAAAGCGATGCCGTGGAGTAATCCGGTGAACGGACCGATCGTGGTTCGTGGCGCCAAACCGGGGGATGCTCTGGCGGTTCATATTGAGTCTATCGAACCGCTGATTGGGCAGTGCGCGACCTACACGGGTGCTCCCAGAATGCTGACCGAATGGCTCGGCCCGGACTGTCCGCCGGGAACTCGCATCTGTCCGATTCGCAACGGAGTTATTGAATGGAGTGACAAGGTTTCGATTCCGTACGCTCCAATGTTGGGTTGTCTGGGAACCGCGCCGGACTGGGGCGTTCCTTCAACCGGCCCGGCCGGAAATCATGGCGGCAATCTGGACCTGCTCGAAGTCTGCCCCGGCAACACAGTGTATTTGCCGGTCTTTGTGCCGGGCGGTTATCTGTATCTGGGTGATGTTCATGCTGCTCAGGGGCATGGAGAATTGTCAGCCACGGCTCTGGAAATGCCCGCGCGATCGACGATTCGAGTCGATCTGATTCCGGGCGCCAATCTGCCATCGCCGCGAATTGAATCTCCAACAGAGTTGATGGCCGTGGCCGTTGCGTTGCCGCTTGAACGGGCAATCGTAGAGAGTTATGCCAAGCTGATTCTATGGCTCGAGGCGGACTATGGTTGGAACCGCTGGGAGTCGTATGACCTGCTGACACAGGTCGGGCAGATCTCGATCGGCTATTACACCACGGGAGCTGTCGCCGCGAAGGTTGCGAAGAAGTACATCGTGCGGTAGTTGCTGAAGAAGAATCCCGTCGACGGAGCGACGGGTGTACCGTACGCCCGTCGCTCCGTCGACGGGATTTTTTATTTCGTCGCCGAGATCAACATAAAGGGCAGGTCCAGGCAAATCGTCTGCACAGTGACCCCACGAAAGCCCGCAGCCTCAAGTGATGAGGTATAAAACTCAGGCTTGCGATAAGAGCGAAAAAACAGCATCACCGGCAAAGATCCGTACGGCGTCGGCTCAGTCTGGAAGTCCCACTGCTGCCGTTCGAAAATCAGAAATCGCCCGCCCACCGGAAGTGCGTTGAAGACCGATCCAATGATATGTGTGGCATACTCATCCGGCCAGTCATGCAGCACAGACTTGCATGTGATCAGATCGTGTCCGTCCGGGATTGAATCCTGAGTAAAATTGAGCGGACGAAATTGAATTCGATCCGACATTTGCTGTTCGGCAACATGCCGAGCACCCACATGACAAACGACAGGAAGATCAGCCACACACGCCTGCAGTGAAGGAATTCTCCGGCAGACCTGAATTGCGAACTCTCCGCTGTTGCCGCCGAGGTCCAGCATTTTTTGGTGAGCGGAAAAATCAAAATGCTCGACACATACAGGCGCTTCATAACGCGTCAGTGTTGTCGTCAACTTCATCCAGCGTGCGGCCTTGAGACAGTTCTGCGGAGTGATTTCGAAGCAGCGACCATAATCGAAAAGCTCGAAGAGTTTTGAAGTCTCCATGAACTCTTCAGAGGAGCTCAGCAACTGCGGCATGCGATTGAAGAAGTCAGCCGCGACAAGTTCGCTGAACTGCAGTTTTGTCAGCAGGAGATCTCGAAAACGCAGTGCGGCACGGAAAGTTTCTGTAATTTGCACGGACGCGCCGTCGAGTTGCACAGCGCCCGATCTTGCCAGCACCTGCAACAGGAATTTTCCGCCCGCAGCATCACACGAGCGACCTCGAAGCACCTGCGATACGGGAACATCGGCACTTGATTCCAGAGCATCAATGATTCCCAGTTCGAACGCGGCCTGCAATGTCCGAGCCTCGAGGGCATCGTGCAGAAACGGTTCGATGATCAGGAAGTCAGTTGTGGTCATGTGCTGAATTGGCCGTAGGATGGGCATTCCTGCGCGTCGGTGGTTTGTCGGACCAAAATGTTCAACTTACAAATTTTTGAGTCTTAACTGGACATCGCCATATTTTGACGACTCAGATTCACAAGAGTAGTTTTGAGATCAAAATCCGTCTTTCGCAACAGACTCCATTCTCGCCCTGGGCCGAGAATGAGCCCGCCAAGCCCCCTCACCCAGCCCTCTCCCCCCTGTTTTTTGCGAGAATCCTGCCAAGTGACGCCACGCAGCATCCGCAAAAAACTGGGGGAGAGGGGGCAACAAGGCGCTGTTCATTTACGCTGATTTCTGAACCGCGTTCGGAGCCGTATGAATCCAGTCCAGCAGTTCTTCGTGCAGCGGCAAGTTCTTCAGAGTCGTCTCATTGAACTTCAGAAGATCACGCAGACCCTGTTGAATCTGGTTCGGATCAGCCGCTTTGGCCTGAAGTGTCGGAGACGCAGGCAGTCGACCACAGCCGGTCAGCAGGTA
>CANHVD010000572.1 GCA_947463775.1 Planctomycetaceae bacterium
TCCGGGGAACGCCAGATCGGCAACAAATTCATGGTACACGTCAACGTCATTCATTAAATCAATGCATTGACTACCGTGAAATTAACACTTGAGGCAGAAAACACCGCGTCACCAACACTTCACATAAATCAATGTTTAAAACGTTTAGTTTAGATTAGTCAATTTTCGAAACAGGGATAGAGTGTTACAGAGTTGAATTTTCAGGTGCTTGATTTCAAAACAGAAGTGGACATGGAGAGATTAACAATGGACATGCAGATACTGGATAGAAACGTAGGAATGACAGCAGACCAGCAGGAACATGTTGATCGCTGCCTGCAGTTCGCTTTCGATCGATTCTCTGCCCAGATTCGAAGCGTCGAAGTCTCGCTTAATGACATCAATGGACCGAAAGGAGGCGATGATCTTCAGTGCCGAATCAAGATTGTGCTGCATGGCAAAGGAGACCTGCTGGTGGAAGGCAAGGGTGGCTCCGTCGAAGCCGTGATTGCCGAGACCGCCGATCGCGCGGCTCTTGCAATCTCGCGGCGGCTCGACCGTCTTCGTGATTCGCAGGGCACTTCAATGTCGGGGCAGTAGTCAGTGCCGGAAGGTTTTGAACAGCAAGAGATTCAGGAAATGAGCGGGAAGAAAATTGGTGTCCTCGGATGTGGAATGATTGCAGAGCTGGGGCACTTGCCAGCACTCAAGCATGTTGCTGGCATCAATCTGCATGCCATTTATGACATCAGCTGGAACCGAGCTCTGGCCATGCAGGCGAAGTTCCAGATTCCTCACGCTTTCCCCACGCAACAGGCCTTCTGGGAATCGGATATCGACGCAGTTGTCATCTGCACTCCGGCCCCGTTTCATCTGGCCAACGTGCTGGACGCCGCCAGGTACAAAAAGCATGTCCTTTGCGAAAAGCCTCTCGCCATGAATGAGGCTGACATCCTGCAGATGATCAAAGTCATGGACGAAGCAGGACTGATGCTTTGCACTGGTTTCACATATCGATTCAGTGGCTCGGCAAAGGAGATACATCGGCTCATCAGAAATGGCTCGATCGGGGAAGTTCGTGCCTTACGGCTGAACTATCTCTGGAACCTGCATGGCAAATGGAGCTGGAACGAAAAGGGCGAACGTATTGCCAGCCCACTCCGTGTTGGTCGAATGCTGGAAGGTGGGCCGATGGTCGACTGCGGCGTTCACCAGATCGACCTGGCTCGCTGGTGGCTGGGATCTGAAGTGGAATGGCAACGCGGCATTGGCGTCTGGGTCGAAGACTATCAGGCGCCCGATCATCTGTACCTGCACATGGGGCACGCCTGTGGAGCACATACGATGGTCGAGATGAGTTTTTCCTACAACGCGACATCTCGCGAGCCGCGTACGCACTTTCAGTATGAATTGATCGGGTCGGACGGAGTCATTCGCTATAACCGCGAAGAGCATTCGTTCGAACTGCGAAACTCTCACGGCACTCAATGGCTCGCATGGCATCCGGAGAAAAACTTTTCCGGCATGCACTGGGAGTTTGCTCACGCGCTTTCGACTGGCGATCTGCGAGACATGCCGACAGCGATGGATGGTCTTCTGGCAACTCGGATTGCTCGACTGGGAACGGAGGAAGCCATTCGAGACCGCGAGCCGACAAGCTCAGGCCATCCGTCCACAATGGCACGCGCCTCCAGCGCGGGCATAGCAGACGTTGTCAGCCCACTTGACCTCAAAGAACCAGATGATGCCCCTCCTTCCACACTCTCAACACTTTTTGAACGAACTAAGCAATGATGGAATTCTTCTCACCGGAGGCGATGATCGCCTTATTCACGTTGACCTCTCTGGAGATTGTCCTGGGGATTGACAATGTGATCTTCATTGCGATTCTGGCCGGAAAACTTCCGGAATCCCAGCGCGACTATGCCCGCAAGTTCGGACTGACGCTTGCTGTTCTGTCGCGAGCGGTGCTGGTTCTGGCGATCGGTTTCGTGATGCAGTTGAACCAGCCACTCTTTACAGTTTTCGGTACAGGTTTCTCGGGCAAGGATCTCATTCTGGTTCTCGGCGGACTGTTCCTGCTGGGCAAGGCGACTTACGAGATTCATCGAAAAATTGAACACGCCGGTGACCCTGAAATGAAAACGTCGGGAGTGACAACACTGAAGGCTGTGCTGACTCAAGTGCTGATCGTGGACATTGTCTTCTCACTGGATTCTGTAATCACGGCGGTTGGCATGACAGAAGGATTGAAGAATCCGATTCCGATCATGATAGCCGCCATCATGATCTCGGTCGCAGTGATGCTGGTGTTCTCAAAAGCCATTGTCAGCTTTATCGAAAGTCATCCAGCTCTTAAGATCCTGGCATTATCATTCCTGCTTCTTATTGGAACGCTGCTGGTGGCCGAGGGCTTTCACCAGAAAATCCCCAAGGGTTATGTCTACTTCGCGATGGCATTCTGCCTGGGTGTGGAACTCCTGCAGATGAAATCTTCGAAGCCAGTTGGGAATCAGGTTAAGAAGTCCCAGTAGCTGGGAATCAGTGCGACAAAGTCCCGTCGGCGGAGCGACGGGTGTACCGTAGACCCGTCGCTCCGCCGACGGGATTCAGGTGTATTCAATGGTTATTCTGATGTTGGTGCTGGGGCTTATTGTCCTGACGGTGGGGGCTGAACTTCTGGTTCGCGGTGCATCTCGACTCGCGATGGCGATGGGGATCTCACCGCTGGTTGTAGGATTGACGGTCGTCGCCTACGGCACGAGTGCGCCTGAAATGGTGGTCAGTGTTCAATCGTCCCTGGCGGGTCAACCTGATGTTGCGCTCGGCAATGTGGTGGGGAGCAATATCTTCAATGTGTTGTTCATTCTTGGCGTGTCGGCCATGATCGTACCTTTGCGAGTCTCGCAGCAGCTCATCCGCATTGATGTACCGCTGATGATTGCTATTTCACTCCTTGTCTATGCGATGGCTTTCGATGGAGCTATCGGACAACTGGATGGCCTCTTGCTGGTTGGGGGCGCAATCGCTTACACAGCTTTGGCGGTGATCACCAGTCGCAGAGAGTCTTCCGCAATCAAAGCGGAGTATGAGAAGGAGTTCGGAAACACGAAGGAACCGGGGAGCCTGAAACGAGTCGCTGTGAATCTGGCTCTGGTTGCCGGAGGCCTAGGACTCCTGGTGGCGGGATCTCACTGGTTTATCGACTCCGCCATCGTAATCGCCAGAGCATTGGGGGTTTCGGAACTTGTTATTGGACTGACAATAGTCGCCGCGGGCACTTCAATGCCGGAGGTTGCCACGTCTATTATGGCGGCCATTCGCGGGGAACGCGACATTGCTGTGGGCAATGTTGTGGGAAGCAACATCTTCAATATTCTGGCTGTACTTGGAATCTCAAGCGCCGTCGCGCCGGGTGGAGTGAAAGTCACGGCGGCTGCTCTGACAATGGATATTCCCGTAATGATTGCAGTCGCAGCTGCCTGTCTGCCGGTCTTCTTTATCGGACACATCATCTCTCGCTGGAACGGAGTCCTGTTCCTCGCGTACTACTTTGCCTACACAGCAACATTTGTGATCGCAGAGATGGTTCCGGGGTACCATCGTACTTATGCTCTACTGATGCTGGGGCTTGTGATTCCATTAACGGTCATCACGTTACTCACAGGAGTCGTCCGTTCGATCCGGCGGAACAAACCATCGGCCTCGTCCACTGAAGAATTTTCCCGATCGCTCTAACAAGGTTTTGCGAGGTTTCGGACTACTCGATACGTGATCGGGCAGTGAGATGAACGAACATCTCACTGCCCAGCCACGTTTAAATCAAAACAAAGTTTGACACACTGAACAAATCATCCGGCTACAAGATTGGTTACTGAACACAACTGTAGACCCGAGCAATTCGATCAAGCACACGCTGCTCAGCAACACAGATTTCGCCCTGATCCAGCAACCCTCCGGACGCCAACGCGACACGGGAGGCGATCTCGTAAAGCAGTCGACCGAACTCCCGATCTCTCGCCTGCTCTGAACGAGCCAGACAATCCAGAGTGTAATGTTCCCAGGCAGACCACAGGACCTTTTCCGGACGTCTCGCCAGCCAGGATTGAAACAAATCAAATGCGGCGGGAACGTTAAGCATGTCCGATTGTAGTGCAGCACTGACTGCAAACACCTGCTCAAACTGAGTCACCTTACCGCTCGCCCAGGCAACCTCAGCAATCGGCGCATAGCGTATGGCCTCCAGATTGTCTTCGTTGAAGCCCAGATCAAGCAGCTGGTCGAGCAGATCGTCGTCTGTCGTCCCTGTGATAGACACAAGACGTTGTCGCGTGATCGCAGACTGAATTCGATGAGGAAATCGCTCTGTATGAGTACCCTCACATTTCGCCAGCCGCAAGTCGATTTTCCTGGTTGCCTTTCGGCTTAAACTGTTTGTGTTCACCATGGCTAATTCTCCGTGAATCGTCAGAGTGGGCGCA
>CANHVD010000573.1 GCA_947463775.1 Planctomycetaceae bacterium
CCCCCGTGATGACGCAGCCAACGGACTGAGTCAGACGAGTGATCTCATCCAGCGACAGATTCGTGCGAAAGCCGGGGATTGCTTCGAGCTTGTCCAGCGTTCCACCGGTGGCGCCGAGGCCGCGACCAGACAACATCGGATTCTGCAGTCCGCACTCCGCCAGTAACGGTGCGAGAATCAGAGAAGTCTTATCGCCTATGCCTCCCGTTGAATGCTTGTCGACTCGCGGAATGCCATCTTTTGGCCATGCGAGTTGAGTTCCGGAACGCAGCATCTCCGATGTCAGCGTGGCGATTTCTCGCGGCGTCATGCCGTTGAGATAAACTGCCATCGCCATGGCCGACATCTGATAATCCGGGATCGTGCCGGTTGCAAAACCCTGAATGAAAAAGGCGATCTCTTCATCACTGAGTTCACGATGATCTCGTTTGGCGGCGATGAGCGATGCGGGCAGCATGACAAAAATCTCCGATCAATCCGAGTTGCGATGATTCCGTTATTGCACCAGAACAGTCGGTTCTTCCGCATCCTGGGCTCGAATCTCACCCAGTCGAAACGCAGGATACTCTGGCGTTGAACAAGCCGCCTGAACTTTGTCAGCGACCTCCGCCGGAACCGTCAGAATCAGTCCGATGCCCATATTGAAGACGTTGAACATTTCCTGTTCTGCAACGTTCCCCAATTTCTGCAGCCATTGGAAGACTGCTGGAATCTTCCATGCTGATCGATTCACAACACCCTGAACATGTTTCGGGAGAACTCGTTCAAAGTTGTCTGCAATGCCGCCACCGGTGATATGAGCGATCGCGTGGATATTGCCTTCACCCGCTGCGGTTCTGGCGGCAGCGACGACGTCTGCGTAGATTCGAGTCGGAGTCAGCAACGCGTCGCCGACAGAACAATTCAGCTCAGCCACATGATCCGCAACTTTCAGGCCTGCGTGTTCGAAGACAACCTTGCGAACCAGACTGTATCCGTTCGAATGAAAGCCAGACGAAGGAACACCAATCAACACATCGCCCGCCTTGACTCGATGCCGCCCATCGATCAGTTCTTCGCGCTCCGCAACACCCACGCAGAATCCTGCCATGTCGAAATCACCAGCCGCGTAAAGATCCGGCATGATGGCTGTTTCACCACCGAGCAACGCAGCTCCGGCCTGGCAACAACCATCGCTTACGCCACTGACAAGTTGCTCCAGCAGATTGGGATCGTCTTTCCCCATCGCAATGTAGTCGAGAAAGAACAAAGGCTGCGCGCCGAGACACAGGCAGTCGTTGACGCACATCGCGACCAGATCGATACCGATGGAGCTATACTTACCACAGTGAATGGCGACTTTGATTTTGGTGCCGACGCCATCAGTGCCGGAGACCAGAACCGGGTCTTTCCATTGTTTCCCATGATTCAGGCGAAACAGACCGGCAAAGCCACCAGGGAGTTCCATCACTCCGGGCGTGAACGTCTTCTGCATCAGCTTCGGCAGCTTCTGCATCCCCTGTTCGTAGAGTTCAAGATCAACGCCGGCGGATCGGTAGGTCAGTTCAGTCATGGAATTCGCTAAGTCTTTGGACAGGTCTTTTCGGAATCGCAATGTAGCGTGGGCTTCAGCCCACCTTGCGCATCACCGCATGGCGAATTGCACGACTTGCCGACTCGACTGTCAAGCCGCCAAAGCGGCAACCCGCCGCAGAGTTGTCTTTTGCCAATCCTGAGTGTGGCACAGTTTACCGGGAATAATCTGAAGCGATTGTGCCAAATCTGCCGATTGCGACGAGGTGGGACTGTGTGGAGCGTTCAAACGGAGTTCAGCGGCCTTTATTCGGCCCCGCAGAAGTAAGCCTCGTTTAACGGCAAGCCGCAGGCGTCGTCGCCCGATTTCGCCTCCGCCTGCGGCTTGCCGTTAAACGAAAACCCCCAAAGAATTCGTTCTTCCAAACGGCGAAAAAGGATTTTCCATGTTCGGCCAGAAGACTCAACCAGCCTGGTTCTTTGACAGTTCCGTTCATCTGGAAGCTGTCAGCCGACTTCTGTATCTGGTCGAAAACCACGAACCTCTCGGCATTGTTCTGGGCCCGGACGGCAGCGGCCGCACGCGAGTTCTCTCCCGCCTTCGCGAGGAGCTGATGCGAAGCGGAACGATGGTCGTCAATTTGAATCTGAGTGGTATGGACGAAGAAGCTGCTCTTTGGCAGCTGACCGAATGCCTCGCCCTGCGAACGCGACCTTCGATGCGACGGTTCGAATTGATGTCACTGCTCCGCGATGAACTGGCTGGACGTGCTCGCTGTGCAGTTCAGACCGTCATCCTGCTGGATGATCTGCATCGTGCAATCGGCGACCTGAGTGTTCTTATTCGTGTGTTGAATTCACTCAGCACTCAGTGTCGAGGAATGTTGACGGTTGTCGCGGCCTCGGCCAAATCGCTTCCTGCTGAGTTCTCTGACTGCGGACTTGTGCCGATTCGACTGACCGAACTGGATACGGCAGAGTCTTCCGACTTTGTCCGTTCGCTGATCGGTCAGCAGGTTCAGGAACCATCGAGCGTCGATGAATCTGCCGTCCGCGCGATTTCGATTACATCGGTGGGCAATGCCGCTCGTATGTCACGCCTTTGCTCATTGCTGCGAGTGGTGCATGAGGCGTCTCCAGAGTCTCGCATCACTGAAGAAACGGTTTACTCATTGCTGACAGAGTTCTCTGCAGAACAGCTTGCACCAGGCTCCGTGATGCGAGCCAGCTAGTCCTCAAGCAAGAGCTCTTGCCATAAACACAAAGGGCTCCCTTTTTGAGGGAGCCCTTTGATATTACTTCTGCGTCACAGCAACAGCTTATGTCGATGTCAGCCACGGCAGTGGAGCACCGGCTGGTGGCAACCGCACGATGTCGACGCCGGTCACTTCCTTGTGGCCTTTCACCTTCTGAATTGCTTCGGCTGATGGCTCATTGTCCAGATTCAGAACAGCGACAGAAGCCCCGCCCGGACGATCCTGCTTGCGTCCCAATGCCATCTGAGCAATGTTGACGTTGTGTTCGCCAAACACGGTCCCGATAAAGCCAATCAGGCCTGGTACGTCGCGATGGCGATAGATCAACAACAGCCCGTCCAGATACGCTTCGAAGTGGTACTCGTTCAGACGCACAAGACGCAGGAACTGATTACCGAAGATCGTTCCGGACGCCTCAAACTTACCCTGATCGGTCGTCAAAACAACCGACACCATGGAAGCAAAGTTCTCGCAGTCACCGCTGGATGATTCGCGGATATGAATTCCGCGAGCCTGAGCGACTGACGTGGCGTTGATCACGTTGACAGTTTCGTCCAGAGCCGCTTCCAGGAGCCCGGCTGTGAACGCGTTGGTCAGGATGCGAGTCTTCTTGCTGGCGGCTTCGCCACGGTAGATGATCTCGGCCCCTTTGAGCCCCTGGCCTTTGATCATCTGAGCTGACAGCAGCCCGAGGCGATAAGACAGATTCAGGTAGTTCTTCAGTTCGCCCATTTCCGAAGCGGAAACCGGAGCCATGTTCACGGCACAGCGAATCTCATTGCGCTTCAGATAAGCCACGACCAATTCTGCTGCTTCAATCGCCACCATTTCCTGAGCTTCTTCTGTGGATGCTCCGAGGTGTGGTGTGGCCAGAACCTGAGGCAGGTCGACGAGTCTGCGATCCTTCGGTGGCTCTTCCACAAACACGTCCAGAGCAGCACCGGCGACGTGACCGGATTCAATGGCATCAGCCAGATCTTTCTCATCGACAATGCCGCCGCGGGCACAGTTGATGATGCGAACACCCTTCTTCATCGTGGCGATACGAGCCGCGTTGATGATGCCGCGAGTTTCATCGGTCAGTGGAGTATGCACCGTCAGGTAATCACACTTCTTGACGATTTCATCGACGTCGCGAAACAGAGTAATCCCCAGTTCCTTCGCCTTCTCTTCGGACAAGAATGGGTCGTAACCCAATACGTTCATTTCAAAGGCCGCCGCGCGGGATGCGACGCTGAGTCCAATTCGGCCGAGACCAATCACCGCCAGAGTCTTGCCGGCGAGCTGTGTTCCCTGGAACGACTTACGATCCCACTTGCCTGACTTCATGCTGGCATGAGCCGGCCCGATGTTACGAGACAGCGCGAGCATCATCGCGAAGGTATGCTCAGCCGTGCTGATCGTATTGCCGGTTGGCGTGTTCATCACCAGAACACCCGCGCGAGTTGCCGCTTCCAGATTGATGTTGTCGACACCAACGCCCGCTCGAGCGATACACTTCAGTCGTTCCTGACCTTCCAGAAGTTCGGCGGTCAGAGTCGTGCCGCTGCGGATGATGATCCCATCCGCCGTCTTCAGCTCTTCGCGAACCTGAGCGGGAGTCAGACCACTCTTAACGACGACTTCGATACCTTCTGTCTGCTCCAGAATTTTCAGTCCGGCCTTGGAGAGGCTGTCTGTAATGAGAAC
>CANHVD010000574.1 GCA_947463775.1 Planctomycetaceae bacterium
CGAATGCCGGTCGCGACTCCACCGACCATTTGATCAAAGAAGACTGAATTCGAAATACTGTCGGGGCCCGAAGTACGGCCGGGGGATTCGTAGATCAGAATCAGTTCAATGTCGGAGGCAAACCCCATCTCGACGCCGCCAAATTTTCCAAGGCCGGCGACTGTCCAGCGGCAATCGGTTAGCCCGTCTTCGCTCTTTGGAACTCCGTGATCACGAACCAGTCGTTGCCAGGCGATTTCCAGACCGCGACAAACCACGATCTCCGCCAGCTCTGTAATCTCCTCCGAAAACGCGCCAAAAGGCCGGCAGTGGCCGAGCACGTGACGCATGTCGATGCGAAAGAGATGGCGATCCTTGAAGTTATTCAGAGTCGCCCAGGCCATGTCATCCGTTGTGGCATGACTGATGGCTTCGTCCAATTCCAAAGACAGCGATTCACGACACTCACGAATCGCCAAGGCCTCCGCGTTGGCCAGCAGAGGAAACAGCTCCTGATGACGTGACTGCAGGAAAGTTTCCCACAGATACTGACTGATCCCCAGAACACGCGCGACGGCATGCAAAACGTTGGGCCGCAGCAGTGACTGCATATTGTCAGGCCATGCTGAGGCTGGCTGAAGCCGCGACACCAGTTCGCGAAATCGTGCCTGAGCATGGTGCGGATCGCTGGTCGAAGGCAGCCAGTGAGTAAACTGCTTGATCAAAGTCGCAGCCAGCTGCAGCTCCTGCAATCGCTCTTCGCTTTCGATCGGCCGACCGTTACGTTCACGGACATACAGCACGTCCTGAACTCGATCACCCTCCGCATCGATAATGGCACGCCGTACTCGAAAACGGCTCAGCGACAATGCGCTGGCCAGTTCATACAGGAAGCCCCACGAGTCCGCGCCGGTGATATTCATCTGAGTCAAAACTGAACCCGGGACAGGCACCAGTTCCACCTCAACATCGTCAGACCCCGATTCGCGTTCTGCCTGATCGGGAACGGCATCACAGAATCGTGCCAGCAATTCACTTCGAACTTCGTCGATCCGTCCAGCCCGTGATAATTGGCCGAGACGTGAGATTTCTTCCTGCAGCGAAAGAGCCAGCTCTTCCGCATTCGCATTCGCAACCATGGGCACAACTGAGCGATCAAGACGCACATCAAAACAAGCGAGAAACTTGCCGCTGACGCAACGATCGCCAAAGCCGTTGACACCCTCTCCCGTCACCGCGTCTCCTCGACGAATGTCGAGACGACAAATAGAAAGCAGCCCGCAAATGGCTCCCAGCCACCCGGAAAACTCAATCCCGGCAATCGTCAGTTCCCATAACTCGTCATCAGCTTCGGAAACCTGCTGACTCGTTACGACAGCCGATTCACCATTATCCAGACGTTGAAAAATCTCGGCCAGGGTTTCCTGACGATGCTGACGCTGACGATCGGTCAAAGGCTTGGGATTCGCCGGTATCGGCATCAGCTCGCCGACAGTCCGCGATTCGGCCGACTGCACTCTGATATCCTGCAATCGTTCGCCATGCAGGCATTCGTCAAAGATCGCCCGGACCGCTCGACGGTGTTCATCGAAACGATGCATCAACGTGTCGGCGTCTGGATAATCCAGTCGATGAGCCAGCCATTCCAGCTGACGGCGGTCTTCGGGAAGCTCGTGAGTCTGCTGGTTATGCAGCAACTGCAGAGAATGCTCCACGGTTCGCAGGAAGACGTAACCGGCTCGCAATTGACGGTACCATGCGGCCGTGATGAGACCAAACTCCGCCAGTCGCACCAGTGAGTCGAGCGTGTTAAAGCTCAGAATTCGCGGTTCCTTCTCCCCATGAATCAGCTGCAGGCTCTGGACCAGGAACTCAACGTCACGAATCGATCCGATTCCCAGTTTGACTTCTGAATTCAGTTTGCCACGCTGGCGCAGACGGTATTCGATCTTCTCCTTCATCTGCTGAATGCTGCTGCGAACCTGAGCCGCGGTACCGGAAAACAGTAAGGGCTCCATCGTCCGCAAAAACTGCTGACCGATTGCCAGATCCCCAGCCACCAGACGAGCTTTCAGCATCGCCTGTTTCTCCCAGATCGCAGCATCATGCAGCAGATAGTCTGCGTAGGAATCAATCGTGCTGACCAGCGGTCCGGCTTCTCCCCACGGGCGCAGTCGCAGGTCGACTCGATAAAGAAACCCGGGCGGGATATCTTCGGCCAGGCCATCGATCGTGAGTCGCGCGATCCGCTGAACCTCGGACGTGTCTCGATCGGTGATGAGCACCAGATCGATGTCCGAACTGTAATTGAGTTCTTCGCCACCGTGTTTGCCGAGAGCGATTATCGCGAGGCGACAGTCAGATTTTTTGATCTCGGAGTAAGCAATGTTCAAACAGCACTGGGCCATCGCATCGGCCAGTAGCGAAAGCTGCAATGTCACGAATCGCAGATCCAGCAATCCGAAAGCGTCGCACATACCGATTCGCAGAAGCTGCCGACGCTGATATCGCCGCAGTTCTGTCAGCCGCGCTGTTCGACGGGTGTGTTGATCGGCGACCGTCATAGCTTCGGAAACAAACTGTTCCCGCGATTTCATTTCCGCCGTACGACCATGTAACGTCATGTTGGTTAACCATGACGGATCTGCCAGCAGAATCTGAGTCAGAAAAGGGCTGCCGCAGGCCAGTCTCGCCAGAATCTCCAGCGAGCGTCGTGACTGCTCAAACAACGCAAACGCATCCAGTTGTTCGGTCGCATTACGAACATACTGATCCATGACATTCAGCACGACACTCCGCAGAGGAGCCTCGCGCACGACTCGTTCCAGCGTCTCATACCAATGTGGAGCTGCTGGCGGAGTCGTTGGAGCGATCTTCGAAGATCGATACCCTTCCGACGCCAGCCAGGCATCTCGCAGCCGTTCCAGAATTCTGACACCGGAAGGCGGATCAGTAATTCCGAACTGCGCAAGTTTCTCGCAGTTGGCGTCGAAGCGTTCTTCTGTCAGGTTTTCGAAGCGAGGAAACATGAGTTACTTTTCCGGAGCCGTCGCAGGTGCAGCCTCTCCGGAAAATGTGTGAACATCAACCGCTTTAAAGTCCAAATCTGTCGTCGGGTCATGCCCCTGCAGACTAAGGTGACCGGCTTCCAGTCGTTTGCCTGCACGCGGATTTGGATTGGGTTCACGAGTATCCTGCCAGTTGACAACCTGATAGCCGTTGACCCATGAAGCAAACCGATCACCCTGGGCAATCAACACCGCTGTCAGGAATTCTCGATCATTCGCCGGGACATAGCGAGCCGCCACGCGGCGAAAGATCGCACCAGTTCCGGAATCAGCCGGCTTTGAACGATCTCCGTCCTTTACCCCATTATGCAGTTGCATTTCATAGCCATGTGATGGTGCGGCTTCCGTCCCGGGCTGTGCTCGAAAGAAGACTCCGCTGTTCAGGCCATCGCCGTTGATTCTCGCTTCCACCTTCATCGCGAAGTCAGAAAACGTCTCTTCAGTTTCCAGAAATCCAGGCCCGTTGGACACATGCAGCAGCCCATCCTTCACGGCAAACTCGCTCTTCGAGCCAGGAACAGCTCGCCAGCCAGTTGTGTCCTGACCATTTAGCAAAGTTCTAAACTTCAGCGGGCGAACGCAAACGTTCCGATAGGCTGCTCGCCCCTGATTCATCTGCAGCCCGAGCCGTCCTGTGAGACGCACGGCCTCGGATGTATCAGTAAAGTCCACGATCTGCTGGCCATCAAGCCAGACCTGAATGCGAGGGCCCTCGCAGAGCACTCGAAAATTATGCCACCCGCCTTCAACAGCCGGGACGTTTTCGGCGATATGACGAGCGACCAGACTGCCAGTTTTATGAGTCGGATGACTGTCGCAGATATTCAATTCATAAGTGTCCGTTGCCGGATTGGCTGCGTTCAATGCGGTTCGCAGAAAGAGTCCACTGTTGCCACCCGCGGACAAATGAAAGTCGCAGCGAAGTTCGAAGTCATCCAGATCGTACGGAGTTAACAGCAGGCTCTTCTCGCCGCTGTCGACAACGATCGCGTCGCCTTCCACATGCCAGTTAGAGACCGTTGGAACGTCCCATCCGAAAAGTGACTTTCCGTCAAACAGACTGATCCAGCCTTCTTTGATCTCATCGACTGATAAAGGCGGTGCAACAAACTCCACTGTCTCCGTTGTTCCAGCCGCGCTGTCTGGTTTAGGGCTTTCGGCGATGGGAGTTTTTGTGGAGACAGCAAGCTTTGCATCCGCGGCCGGAGTTGTCACCGTATTCTCTGCAGACGGTTGTTCGACCGGGGCCGGACTGCATCCAAAGATCAGAACCACCGCGAGCGGCGCCAGCAGATTTCGTGAGCCAGAGTTCATACAACTGATCCTGAGTCGCGGTCGATGTAGAGAAACAGATTTTGATACGAGATTTGTTTTCCGCAGGCCAATAGCGGCGTGTTGACCGGGTCAG
>CANHVD010000575.1 GCA_947463775.1 Planctomycetaceae bacterium
AAAGTCGCGGTGCGTCGAACCGGTTCTATTCCGCTCTCATCGCCTCAGCCGCTGATGCTTTGTTTCAGCCTGCGTCTTGCGGCCGATCGGCGCACGATTTCATCGGCGATCACACCAATCAGAATCACAGCCCCAATGATTGTTGTCTCGTGCTGCTGCGGAAGTTTCAGGAGCGTAATCAAGTTGTTCAGAACCTGCATGACCGCTGTCCCAATTACAACACCCAGAATCGACCCTTCACCGCCGCGAAGACTGCAGCCGCCCAGCACTGCCGCCGCGATGGCGTACAACTCATAGGAGTTACCAAAACTCGATGGCGACACCGACGTTGAATCCAGCGCAAATAGCATCCCTCCCAGCGCTGCGAGAACTGTGCAGATCACGTAAGCCATCAGAGTAATTCGACCTGTATTGATCCCGCTGAATCGAGCCGCCTCCTCATTGCGTCCCAAAGCCAGCAGGTATCTTCCCCAGATGGTTCGACCGAGGAACACGGACGCTACGACTCCTATCGCGGTCAGCAGAAAGAAGGGTATGGGAATTCCGAAGACCATTTCCTGCCCACGAAACAACAGCCCAACGCGTCCCGATGCTATTGGCCCCAGAACCTCCTGAAGTTCACCGAACCCCGCCGGGTTATCATTCGTCAGCCAACGTGAAACGCCGCGATAAATCAGCAGTGCACAAAGCGTGACAACAAACGGCTGCAGCTTAACTTTTGTCACCAGCAGACCATGCACCAACCCCAGCGCCGTGGCCACCAGCAGCACAATCAGAATCGCAACAGGGATCGACGTTCTCTGATGTCGCTGCAGGACAATTGCGAAGGCATCAGATCGATACTTTTCTCCGGGGTCTTTCGCCAGAGTTAAACGCTTCAATGATCCTGCCGTCTCAATGCTCGAAACCTTCTGAGTCGTCACCGCACCATCGGCTTTCACCAGTTGCAGCTGATCGCCAACATTCACATTCAAGTCAGAGCTAACTTCGGCAACGACCGCATCCCCGGCTTCAATGCGAGTGACAGGCGATGCCACAACCAAACGACCGTCCTTCTCATTGCGAGTCAGATTTTCTTTGATGCGAATCCGGAGCGCCCCGTCGGAGAGCGATGATGATTCGGTGGTCAGGACAAGACCTGATCCAACTCCTCCGGTATATCGGAGCGTCGTCCCAGGCTTCAGCTCGCCGACCGCTACGTCTGCGATGATCATCTTCTCGGAGGCAACAATTTGACTCACTGGGATCTGCTCAACCGGCTGATAATCAACCTTCAGCAGAATCGACAGCAATACGCCACAGAGGCAAACCGCGGATCCAATCGAAAGATCAATCCCGCTGGTGATGATCACGAAGGCAACGCCAATTCCCAGAATGCCAAACAACGACAAACGATTGAGCAGATTCTGGATATTGCCGGGCTGAAGGAACTTGGACGTACCCAGATTCCACCAAGGATCGGACGTGGCAAAAGCGAGGCACGTGCAGAGCACGACCAGCACACCAAAAATCCCCAGCACTTTACCCTTCATCTTTACCCTGCACTTCTCGATAAACTTCAGGCGAGCGGCAGGGCGTCAGCCCTCCGAGAACGCCACCATTTCATTCGGAGAGCTGACGCCCCGCCGTTCGCAATACAGATCAATTATGCCCCGTGGCCAGATGCATCACCGATTCTTCGGACAACTGCTCTCTGGTCAGTTCGCCGGTGATGCGTCCTTCGTGCATTACAATCACGCGATCACTCATCCCGATGATCTCTTCCATTTCGCTGCTGACAAACAGAACAGCAATCCCCTGCCCCGCCAGCTCATCCATCAGCTGATAGATTTCCTGTTTGGCGCCGACATCGATCCCGCGAGTCGGCTCGTCCAGCAGCAGGACTCGAGGCTTCAAGGCCAGCCACTTTCCGAGCACGACTTTCTGTTGATTTCCGCCGGACAAATTTCCAACTCGATACTGATCATGCGGAGCTTTCACCCGCAGTCGTTGACTCATTTCCGCAGACTGCTGTTTCTCCACCGCAAAGTTCAGAAAACCGCCGAGTCTTGAATGCTGATGGAGCGATGCCAGTCCAATGTTCTGGCGAATGACCATATCCAGAACGACGCCCTGCTGCTTGCGATCCTCCGGTACCAGAGCAACCCCGGCCGCAATCGCTTGCTGTGGAGACTTCAGATCCACCAGCTTTCCACCGACTTCAATCGCTCCGCTGACCGGAGCATCAACTCCGAACAGTGTTCGCAGCATCTCCGTACGACCCGCTCCGACAAGTCCGGCGACACCAACAATTTCCCCGGCTCGCACGTTCAGATTCAATCGATGCTTCGGCCATGTGGCCGTCACAACATCCTTCACTTCAATCGCGACATCGCCCTTCTTGTGAGGATTACGAACGAAGAAACGCGAGATATCTCGACCGACCATTAATCGCACGAGACTGTCATGAGTCACCTCACCGCGAACAAGTTCTCCGGCATTCTCACCATCCCGAAGAACAGTGACTCGATCCGAAAGATCCTGAACCTCCGCTAACCGATGAGAGATATAAACGATACTGACACCGGCGGCGCGAAGATCACGAATCACTTGAAACAACTTCGCCGACTCGCCGGCCGACAGGCTTGACGTTGGCTCATCCATGATCAACACCCGCGCGTTGATCGACAACGACTTGGCGATTTCGACCATTTGCTGCTGACCAACGGTAAGCTCCTTCACCAGCATTCTCGGAGAGACCTTCAGCCCGATTCGGTCAAGCAACTTCTCCGCGTCCTGATTGATGCGGTTGTTGTTGATCAGGCCAAGCGTTCGAGGCTCGCGGCCCAGAAAAATGTTGGCTCCGATTTCGAGGTTGTCAGCAAGATTCAGTTCCTGATGAATGATGGCAATTCCATTGCTCATCGCATCGCTGACGGAACTAAATCGCTTTTCCTGCCCGTCGACGAGAATCTGGCCGCCGTCCTGAGACTGAACGCCGGCCAGGATTTTCATCAACGTGCTTTTGCCCGCACCATTCTCACCCACCACCGACAAGACTTCGCCCGGCATCACGCGAAGACTCACACCCTTGAGCGCTTTTACTCCGGGAAAAGACTTGGTGATGTCGCGAACTTCAAGTCGCGGGGTTGGGATAGAAGTGCTGACCATAATGAGTGCTTGACTGCGACAAACTACTGCCGTTCGAATGATTTGTAGGGCGTGACCCGCCAACTCGAACTACGGTGTGCCTGCATTCGCTCTTTGGCTTTCGGAGATCTATACGCGGTGGAAAAGAAAACACCAGTTGGCGCAGGCACACCGTTGAAGCCCGCGAATTTGTCACACCCTACGACTGCGGGCTCCAATCCGAAAACTTCAAACCCTTGCCCTGCCCTACTGCCCCTTCAATCGCTTGAGTTCTTCCCAGTATGCTTCAACGTTCTCCTTGGTGATTGACCGCGGAGCAATGTCGATGTACTTCGACTCGGGGATCACGTCTTTACTTCCAGCAAGAATCTCCTTCAGAACGCGCACAGACTGGAACCCGTATTCATAAGGGTTCTGCACGACCGTCCCGGCACATTCGCCGTCTTTGATCGCCTGCAGAGTGACATCGTTTTCATCAAAGCCGGCAATAGCCACTTGACCAACCTTGCCCGCCTTCTTCAGAGCCTGGTAACACGCCGGTGGATTGTATTCAAACAGGCCTGCCATACCCTTTAGCTCTGGGTACGTCACAATCGCGTCTTCTGCTTTCTGTAAAGCAACTTCCGGTTTACCCTGATCGGTGACTGTCGCCACAATCGTGTACTTATCACCTTTGATCTCACCTTCATTAGGATCGAAGGCATCTGGCTGAGACTGGTAGAAGTCAATGCCGCGATCGCGACCCATCAACACATCGATCACACCCTGACGACGAAACTTGCTGTTGTCCTGTTCAAGGCGCCCAATACACAGCAACACCTGACCACCATCCGGCAGCGCGTTTTTCAGGATCTCGCCACAAGCTCGACCGGCGGCGTAGTTGTCCATACCGATATAGACGAGTCGATTCGACTTTGGAGCGTCTGAGTCGTGAGTGATCAAGGGGATCTTGGCGGCAATGCTGTTGATCCATTCGACCTGATTGTCTGCATCAAGCGGACTGATGGCGATCGCCTGAATTCCGCCTGTCATCACGTCTTCAACCTTCTGCTTCTGTACGACAGCAGAAGCTTCCGGAGGCATGATCACTTGAACATCGATATCAAATTCTTTCGACGCAGCGACGCATCCAGCTTCTGCGATCTTCCAGAAGTCCGCAATCTGGTTTGTTACAAAAGCGACAGACTTGCGCTCACCAGATTTTTCTTCGGTGCCGCCTTCAGTGGTGCTTCCGGGAGTCTTACTGTCTTTTTTCTCCCCTGAATCGGTTGTGCTTGATTCCGGCGTTGGTGGCTGATCGACCTGGCATCCCGCCAAAACTAGC
>CANHVD010000576.1 GCA_947463775.1 Planctomycetaceae bacterium
ACATTGCCTGGCCAGCGATAAGCCTTGAGCCTCTCGATGGTCTCGGGAGCAATTCCAGTGATCTCCTTGCCGAGCTCCTTTGCAAAGAGTCGGCAGAAGTGTTCGGCAAGTAGCTCGATGTCATCACCACGAGCTCTCAGAGGCGGCAGAGTGATCGTGTAGACATTCAGGCGATAAAACAAGTCGCCTCGAAAATCACCCTTCTCGATCATTGCCTCAAGATTACGATTTGTCGCAGCGATCAGGCGAACATCTGTTCGAATCGTCTCCGAGCCGCCCACACGTTCAAACTGCTGATCCTGCAGGACTCTGAGAACTTTGGTCTGCGTCAGCGGCGTTATGTCGCCAATTTCGTCCATAAACAGAGTGCCACCGGAGCACTGTTCAAACCGGCCAATGCGTTTTCGATCCGCACCGCTGAAGGCTCCTTTTTCATGACCGAAGATTTCGCTCTCCAGCAAGTTCTCCGGAATGGCCGCGCAGTTGATTGCGAGAAACGGTTTCTCCGCTCGCTGACTGTAATTGTAGATCGCGCGAGCGATGACCTCTTTGCCGGTACCACTTTCGCCGAGTATCAACACGGTCACATGTTGCGACGCCACTCGACCGATCGCTCGGTAGACTTCCTGCATCGCCGGGCATTGCCCGATCAGCAGCTCATTGCCCACACCAGGATCCTGATCGGCTGGCAGTTTCGTCGGAGTCCGCATCAATCGACTGGTTTCAGCAGCGGACTCCACCAGAGGAATCAAAGTTTCCGGGCCGAAGGGCTTCAGAATATATTCGAACGCCCCGGCCTGCATGGCCTGAATCGCAGTTCCAGCGGTCCCCTGTCCAGTCATGAGAATGATTGGAACCCGTGCGTCGGCCTTATGGAACTGATGAAACAGGTCCAGCCCCGAGAGATCCGGTAGCCGGATGTCCGACAGAACAACATCCGGCGAACGACTGCGGAATAAATCCAATGCATCAGATGCGTTCGCAGCAGTGATCAATTCGAATTCCGGATGCGGAAAAGCGTACCGAAAACACTCGATAATCAAAGGCTCGTCATCAACCACAAGCAGCTTTATCAAGACTCAACCTTTCCCAGGGTTTATCGATTGTCATGCCGTGAATGCAGTGCATCGCGGATTGAGCGAAGTAATTGTTCGTCGGTGTAGGGCTTGAGAAGAAATCCATCGCTGCCGGCGATTGAGCCTGTGCCTTGCTCCGGGCGTCTCAATCCGCTGCTGGCGATGATCGGGATATTCGCACGCAGCTGCCGAATTGAACGGATCGTTTCGGCCCCATCCATGTTGGGCATCATCATGTCAACGATAACCGCGTCGATCGTGTCACGATGCTGACCAAACAAAATAATGGCCGCTTCACCACCGACGGCGGTCAATGTCCTGTAACCGCAGGAATCCAGAGCCTCTCTTGCAACGTGAAGTATCGATTCTTCATCGTCGATCAACAGGATTGTTTCTCCATCACCGGCGGGAATCATGTGGCTGCCGAATTGATCGTCTTCGGCATTTTCATTCTGCGCGGGAAGATACATTGCGAACTTTGTGCCGACGCCCGGCTCACTGTACACAGAAATATTTCCGCCGTGACTTCGAACAATCCCCATGCAGGTCGCCAGACCAAGCCCCGTGCCTTTCCCATGGCCCTTTGTCGTAAAGAATGGATCGAAGATCTTGTCAATTTCGTTTGCCGAGATTCCAGTTCCTGAATCGGTCACAGAAATTCGAATATACTTTCCCGAAGGCACGCCAAAGCTGTTGGAATCATCCTCAATGGTCAGGTTTGCGGCATCGATCGTCAATGTTCCTCCGTCCGGCATGGCGTCACGAGCATTGATGGAAAGATTCATCAGGACCTGCGACAGCTCTGTTGCGTCTGCCACAATCGTCCACAGGTCTTCAGGAAATTCCGACCGCACACGAACTGTCTGCGGTAACGTATGACGCAGGATGCCGCATGTCTCATCGATCAAAAACTTGAGATCAACAATCTTGCGCGGCCCTGCCGTACCACCGGCGAACGAGAGCAACTGCTGAATCATGGCCGCGCCGCGATCGGCGCTGGCGGTGATCGTATTGACCAGGCCGATTCCGTTTTCACTTGTGATATAGGTTCGCAGCAGCCGAGCGCCCATAGTGATCGGCGTCAGGACGTTATTCAGATCATGGGCAATGCCGCTGGTCAACGTGCCGATGCTTTCGAGACGCTGAGAACG
The DNA here is from genome assembly GCA_947463775.1 of Planctomycetaceae bacterium. Taxonomy (GTDB): domain Bacteria; phylum Planctomycetota; class Planctomycetia; order Planctomycetales; family Planctomycetaceae; genus SXXK01. Next base: position 2,228 of record CANHVD010000576.1, read on the forward strand.
TCGTTCGATCTGTTCTCTTCGTCGTTCTTCAGTGATGTCAATGTCGATCACCAGCTGGGAACTCGGGACACCTTTGTTGTCAACGATGAGCGACCGGCGAGATTCGACTGTGCGCTCTCCGCCATCCATTGTCTTCAGTTCGCGTTCGCCAATCCAGGCGCCGTGCGTAAGAAGTTCGGCAAGGATACCAGCCTCCGACAGACCGCTGGTGGATTTCATCAAAGCCCCGCCGATCGCTCCGATCGCCTGTGCAGCATGCCATCCATAAAGTTTCTGAGCACCTTCGTTCCACGTCAGAACCTGATCCTGCAAATCCCGGATATGAATGGCTTCACGGATCAAAGACAGAATTGCCGTTTGCTCTCGCATGCGAGTTCGACCGGTTTCGCGTTCGGTCACGTCTCTGACAATGACCGTGAACAGTTCCTGGCCGTCAATGACTGAGTGCGAGATCACGGCTTCCGCGGGGAACTCACTGCCGTCGGCTTTTACACCCATAGTGACGTGACCGTTGTTGACTCGACTCCGCGTGGCCTTCTCTCGCACCCCGGGACTGAGCAATGCAGTGAAGTCATCGCGGAAAGATTCTGAAATGAATTTCTGAAACGGCGAACCGGAGACGTCACGTTCGCGAAGCTGGAACAATACTTCGGCAATCGGATTCAGCATGACGATCTTGCCATCCTGATCGACAGCGACAACCGCGTCCATAGACGCATCAATGACAGCAACATGCCGTGCTCGTTCGGTCTTGAGTTTTGTGACCAGGCGATTTCGTTCACTTCGCTCCGCGTTTGTGGCAACAGTAGCCCCCAGGAAAGCGCCCAGGGTCAGAACCAGTCCGGTCACCAAAATCATCGAATGACGACTCGCGAGCTGTCCGGCTCGACGATCGAGCACTTCGAGCTTCTCGTCTTGAATCGCAATCATGTCGTTCGTCAGGTTGCGAAGCTTGTCCATGGCCAGCTTGCCACGATCTGTCACAACGATGGCCCTGGCTCTTGTAAAACCCTCCTCATCAGAGCCCGATCTTCGAGCCGCATCGGTTTCTCGCAAGTCCAGCTTCTTCTCTTCGACCAGTTGCCTCAGAGTGACGAGCTTTTCCGTACCGAGATTCTCGGTCTCGTGAAAGCGTTGAAGCTTCGCAAGACTTTCATCCGTCTTGTTCAAGCCAATATAGAAACGCTCTGCGTAATTTTCTTTTCCCGAGACCAGAAAGCCTCGCTGGCCCGTTTCGGCATCTTTCATGGCCTCAAGCACACCCTGAACATACTGTTGAACCTGAGATTCCCGCAGGAGCTGGTCGCTTGTTTCGGCGGCATTCCAGGCCGTCAATCCGCCCAGCGCGGACAGGCAGATCACGCTGATCAACGCGGCGATCAACAAAGCATTGCCCCAGTTCAAAGATCGAGCTGTTCTTGGCATTGGAATCCGTCAGTGTGGCAAATAAGGTGTCATCCCCTTCAGCAAAACTCAGACCAGTAAAAACACCCGATTGAGCTTTTTCTCAATCGTCCTTTCGCGGATTCAATACGCCAGTCACTTGGCATGAGAACTGCTGATTCAATGGCTCTTCAACACTTCGTTGCGTGAGCGAATACGGCGGCACAACAGGGTTCGCTGTCGGAACGCCTGGAGTTGTTACAGAATGAAGGCACACTAACTATGGCTGAAGAAAGAATAATCAAGGCCTTCGAGTCCGCGAAAGACCAATGGCAAACCTGTGATTGGCACACAGAATTTGGCCCTCTGAAACTAGACCTTAGCGGCCTGCGGTCATTTCAACTGGAACGATTGGGGCATGCGACAAGCGGCCAGGAATCTCGTGCATGGCAAATGGCGGCTACGTGGGTTCGAGAGGTCGAAATGACAGCAGCCCAAGCACAGGAATTCGCCACGATGGCTCGAGACGCTTTTCTACAGAAAAATGTGGACGAAGCGATGAGATGTATCAATCAGGCATGTGACCTGGAACGGCGCTGGCATCGCCAGCCAATCTGGGAACCGCTCAGGAAGGCCATTCATGACGAAACATCAGTGCCTGCGACTTGATTCCGGGATCCGTCAGACCCGTACTTCGTAAACACTCGCTGCTGGTCAAATCTCATGAGATCAGAACTCACGTCAGATTGCCAAAAAATTGCCACAGTGGACAGCAACGTGCCACCTGCCATGCTGCAGGATTTATTAGCAGCGACGGGAATGTGCTCGTTACTCGGCAAT
>CANHVD010000577.1 GCA_947463775.1 Planctomycetaceae bacterium
TCCGGATGGCAACATCAAGCCGTACAGAGCTTCGCGCACGGGCACTGATTCACCGGCTCGAACATCCGCCGTGGATCCTCGAGTTTCATCCGCGCGAACGGACACTGTCAGCGTTTCGTCCAGCACTTCCGGATGTTGTTCAGCCAATCGAGCCACCAGCCAGGCGGTCATGATTTTTGTGGTGCTGGCGAAGTGGCGAGACGTCTCGGTTTCAGCACCAGCAACCATGCGGCCATCCGCAGCGTCGACGATAATCCAGGAATCGCACGAAACAAACGGCGCACCGGCAAGCGGTTCTGCGGGCAGCTTCGGCAACATTTCAGCATTGATCGCGTCCGGAGCTGCGATGGTGGCTTCTTCGATCACTGGCCCAAGTTTTTGCCACAAGGCCGAGTCCGCGATGCCCGTGACGGTCAGCGCATTGGCTTCCTGAAATTTTCGCACTGCAGCTTCAGTCGCTGGCCCGAAATCTCCGTCGACTCCTAAACCGGGCGACGGCTCCAGCCGTGCATTCAAGGTCCGCTGCAGAAACTCGACCCGAGTCCCAAACGCACCGACTCGCAATTCCGTGGGTTCATTCGGAGCGGTCCGTTCCCACTCCGGATTGAAATGATCAAACGCGCTGCGAGCGATCTTGCCAATCAGCACATGCGCGGCGTTGTCATCTTTCCAGCTTTTGTCTTTGTTGTTTGTTGTCAGTACGCAGATTGCGAACGGACCTTTCGGACCATAAATGATGCCCGCATTGCAACGACTCTCAGACACCGCGCCGGATTTGTGAGCGACCTTGGTGCCGTCCGGCAGTTGGCTCACCAGCATGGTTTTGTCATCACAGGCCAGCAAGTGATCCAGCATGGCTTTGCACGATTCAGCTGACGCGGCCGTTCCCTTGTGAAGTTGCTCCAGCAGGTTGACCGTTTCGTTCGCGGTTGTGCTGCCAAGCCCATACAGCTTGCTGCGATCCGGTGCGATGGACGTTTCGCCGCGATAAACCTTGGAGTTCAACCTGGTCTGAGGAAATCCGAGGCTTTCCATGGTGGCTGCCGTCGTCGGCAGACCAATCTCGTCTACAACCAGATTTGTCGCGGTATTGTCCGAGTAGCGAATCATCAGCCGAATCGCATCTCGCAGAGAAAGCTGCAGGCCGGAGGAAAAATGTGTTGTGAGAATCCCGGATCCCGGAACCTTGTCGGCTTCCTCCAGAGCAATCATTTTGGCCGGATCCAGCTCTTTGCCGTCAACCATGCGGTAAGCAGCGACCATAACGGGCATTTTGATCAGGCTGGCCGTAGGCTGGATTTCATCGCCACGCCAGACAAACTGTTCGCCCGTCTCCAGATGACGAATACAAACAGCCACGTCCCCCGCGTGAGCTTCGATCAGGGGTTTCACGGATTCGTTCAGGTCCGCAGCAATCAACCGCGAACCTGGCTGCAATGCGACGATCTCAAAAAGGACGATGAGCACAGCCAAATTCATCGGGATCCAGCGCCTCATAGTCACTCCTCAGAGTTTATTCCTGACAACGCGGAAGCCGGTTGTCTCGGTTGAATTCGCCTCAATGTCCGGCAAAACTGCCTTATTCCAGCGCGCGGCCACGTTTGAGGCCTTCCTCTGCAATGTATCCCGCGAACGCCATGCCTCAACAGGCACCGTGCGAAAAATATTCTCATCAATACAGTACAGTCACACAAGCATCAGAATGACCATGCAAAAGCCACTTCCGTTCGATGAACAGACGATTCGCCGCATTGCCGAGCAGTATCCGACGCCGTTTTACCTCTACGACGAAGAGGGTATGCGAGAATCATGCCGAAGCCTGAATTCTGCGTTCTCATGGTGCCCCGGGTTTCGTGAGTACTTCGCAGTCAAAGCGTTGCCGAATCCTTATGTTCTGGAAGTGCTGAAAGCAGAAGGGCTCGGAGCCGACTGTTCCAGTCTCGCTGAATTGGCCCTGTCCGAAAAAGTCGGACTGACCGGCGAAGATCTCATGTTTACCTCGAACAACACTCAAGTGCATGAGTATCAGCGAGCGGTTGATCTGGGAGCCATCATCAATCTCGACGACCTGACTCACATCGATTACCTGAAGGACAACGTCGGTCTGCCGGAGTTGCTGTGCTTTCGGTACAACCCGGGATCAGCTCGCGAAGGAAACGTGATCATTGGCAAGCCGGAAGAAGCCAAGTATGGCTTTACGGAAGCTCAACTGTTCGAAGGCTACAAGATTCTTCGCGACGCCGGTGTGAAGCGATTTGGTCTGCACACGATGGTCGCATCCAATGAGCTCAACGGCGACTTCTTCGTCGAGACGGCTCGTATGGTGTTCGACCTGGCGGTGCGTATCCATCAACAACTCGGGATCAAGATGGAGTTCGTGAATCTTGGTGGTGGCATCGGGATTCCTTATCGCCCGGAACACAAGCCCGTTGATCTGGCGGCCGTCGGCCAGGGTGTGAAGAAGTTGTACGAGCAGATGATTGCTGGAACTCCGCTGGACCCGCTAAAGGTCATAATGGAGAACGGCCGCATGATCACGGGGCCTCATGGCTTCCTGGTGACGAAGGCCATCCATCACAAGCACATCTATCGCGACTATGTCGGTGTGGATGCGTGCATGTCCAACCTGATGCGTCCCGGCATGTATGGCGCGTATCATCACATTACCGTGCTGGGCAAGGAGAATGCTCCTCACGATCGTATCGTCGACGTTGTGGGTTCACTCTGCGAAAACAACGACAAGTTCGCGATCAACCGTGAACTGCCAGCAGTTGAACGAGGCGACCTGTTGGTGATTCACGACGCAGGTGCTCACGGTCACGCGATGGGATTCCAGTACAACGGCAAGCTGCGTTGTGCGGAATTACTCGTGAAGAAAGACGGATCGGTCAAGATGATTCGTCGCGCAGAAACGATGGATGATTACTTTGCAACGCTGGACTTCAGCGGCCTGCAAAGCGCCGCCGGTCGCTGACCGTTACGCTTCACGGGATTCTCAAGACTTTGAAAGGCCCACCATGCCTCGCGTGAATCGACGACTGTTCCTGAGCACTACAGCGGTTGTCGCGACCGCGCTTTCAACTGGGATTACGCGGGGCGATGAATCAGAGTCAGTGCAGTGGGCCGATGTACGAGACTGGGGCGTGGAAGGGCGAGGCTTCAACGATACCGAAGCGTACTTTGATCGTTTGCCAGGGCGAGCGAAGCCTGTGGTGCGTGAAGCTGTTTGGAATCTCAGTCGTCACTCCGCCGGAATGATGGTTCGCTTTCGAACAGATGCAACAGAGATTCATGTCGACTACGGAGTGACCTCCAGCAATCTTGCGATGCCTCACATGCCAGCCACCGGCATGTCCGGCCTGGATCTCTACGCCGCCGATACGGATGGCACCTGGAAATGGGTTGCGGTTGTCGCCCCAGCGACTCAACAGGTGAAGAAGAAAATCGTGTCTGGACTTGCGGCTGGTGAACGCGATTATGCGATTTATCTTCCGCTGTATAACGGCACGGAGTTCTTGAAGATCGGTGTTCCGGCCGGTGCAAAGTTTCAGCCCATCGCCCCTCGAACCGCGAAGCCAATCGTGTTCTACGGCACGTCGATTACTCACGGTGCCTGTGCGTCTCGCCCAGGCATGCCACATCCGTCAATTCTGGGACGAAGACTCAATACACCGACGATCAATCTGGGCTTTTCGGGCAATGGCCGCATGGAAGCCAATGTTGGCCAGTTTTTGATCGAACTGGATCCGTCCGTTTACGTGATTGATTGCCTTCCCAATATGTCGGCGGATGAAGTCACCGCGAATACTCAGCCCCTGGTGAAGCAACTCCGAGCTGCTCATCCTGAAACGCCAATCGTGCTGGTGGAAGATCGCAGCTACTCCGGTTCATGGCTGATCACATCTCAGCGCGAACGAAATGAGAGCAGTCGCAAGGCGTTGAAAGCTCAGTATCAGATATTGCTGGACGCCGGCACGGAACGATTGTCTTACATTGATGGTGAATCGTTGCTGGGAGCTGATCGAGACGACACCACCGACGGTTCTCATCCATCCGATCTTGGCTTTTATCGCCACGCGGATGTGTTCGAACCCGTGCTACGCGAGGCAATGAAATCAACCATTAAAGCGTAACGGCGCGAGCCGTCCGGTGAGTGCATGAAAATGCCGTTAGTGCTCACACTCACCGGATGGCTTGCGCCATGCCGCTATAACCTCTTCAAGCATTCTTCGCCGTCGACCACGCGCCGATCGCAAGAAATAACCAGCCGAGAATCATCAAGCTTCCGCCAATGGGCGCGATTGCTCCCCAGGGAACCCCCAGCCACTTCGGTCCCGCAATGACCAACAGGTAAAGCGATCCACTGAAGAAGAAGACTCCTCCGAAAAAACACACCGACGCGGCCGACAGCCAACGTGATCGTTGTCGCA
>CANHVD010000578.1 GCA_947463775.1 Planctomycetaceae bacterium
CAGCTGACGTATTCAGCGAGACCATCAACAAGACCAAGGCACGGACTGACGACGTGAGTTGCATAGTGCATTGGGATCATTTTTTCCCAATACGCCGGCCAGCCATCCATGTCCTGAGGATGTGACGCGGCCAGATGCTGGATCTTGCCGAGTTCGCCCTTCTTGTACATCTCTTTGATGAACAGATATTCGCGGCTGTAAACGACTGTTTCAGCCATCATGTACTTCAGGCCGGTCTTCTTGACCTTCTCAACAATCTGTCGACATTCGTCAATCGTTGTCGCCATTGGCACTGTGCACATAACGTGCTTGCCAGCGTCGAGAGCCTTCAGCGACATCCATGCATGGTCATTGATCGGGCTGTTGATGTGAACGAAGTCGATATCTTTGTCAGCCAGAACTTCGTCGTAGGTGGTGTAACGCTTGTCGATCCCGAACTGGTCGCCGCACTTCTTCAGTTCCGCCGGATCGCGGCGGCAGATGGCCGCAACGTGGGCATTTGGATGTGCCTGGTAAATCGAAATGAACTCGGCCCCAAAGCCGAGCCCAACCATTGCCACATTGAACTGCTTCGCCATCGTTTGCTCCAGAAGTAGGTTGGTAAAGAATGCGGGTTCGCTGCTGTTCGCATTGAGTTTCGCAGATAGTGCCTTGCAGGACATCGACTCGCCATGAGAAATTGCGCAAAAGACTTGAGTTTTTTCACCGGCAACAACATAGTGACACTGAAAAGATTCAGCCCAGAGAGAGGCCATCTCGTGAAGAATCGTTCCGTCGCACTGTTGCTGGAAACCTCAAATGCCTATTCCCGCGGCCTGCTGGATGGCATCATTGGTTTTGTGCAGCAACATCGAAGCTGGTCGGTCTATTTGCCGGAGCAGGAACGAGGCGCGGATCCGCCGGACTGGTTGCGGCGATGGAAGGGTGATGGCATTATCGCTCGCATTGAAACTCATGAAATCGCACGAGCTGTCAAGGCGACTCGCCTGCCAGTCGTTGACGTCAGCGCGGGACGTTTTATTGAGGAGATCCCGTGGCTCGAAACCGACGATCAGAAGATTGCGTCATTGGCCGCCGATCATCTCCTGCAATGTGGTTTTCGAAATCTTGCCTACTGTGCGGACCCTGGATTCCAATGGTCGGTTTTGCGTGAGCAGCAGTTTGCGAGGTCCGTCGCAGAAGCGGGGGCTCAGTATTTTCTGCACAGCTCTGTTCCGCGGACAGATTCAGGTTATTCATGGAATCGTGATCGCAGAAGTTTACTCAACTGGCTGCGAAAACTTCCCCGACCGGTCGGCATCATGGCATGTTATGACATCAAAGCTCAGCAACTGCTTGCCATCTGTCGCGATGAGGGGATCGCCGTCCCGGATGAAGTCGCGGTCATCGGCGTCGACAATGATCGCCGACTATGCGAACTCTGCGACCCACCGCTTTCGAGTGTCGTTCCGAACTCATGGAAGACGGGTTTTGAGGCCGCTTCGCTGCTGGATCGAATGATGACGGGTGAAGACGTGGGCAATCATCCGCGTCTGATTCCACCGCTCGGCGTGCAAACACGGCAATCCACCGATGTACTCGCAATCAACGATACGGACATCGTCGCGGCGCTGCGATTGATCCGCTCAAAAGCATGCGACGGTGTCACCGTGCAGCAAATCGTCAAACAGATCCCGATGTCTCGGCGAGTCTTCGAGAGTCGCTTTCAGAAACTTGTTGGCCGTACGCCGCATGCCGAGATTCTGCGATTACGCATTGACCGATGTCGGCAATTGCTTGCAGAAACCGACCTTCCCCTGACTGAGATCGCACGTGCCGCTGGATTTCCTCATGCGGAATACCTGTCCGTCACTTTTAAGCGAGAAGTCGGCGAGACACCTCGCGAGTTTCGCAACAACAACCGCAGTGCACAACGAAATACGCCTCATGAGCCGAACTTGTGACCGTTGCGAAAAGCCATGGTATTTGTCCCGCGGAGCCCTGAGATAAAATCACCATCAACTGCGGCCCCGGAAGCCGCCGGAGGGATGCAGAGCACGCCACCAGCGACTCGGCTCGAGATCGGCATCACGCCTGAAATCAGTACACGAGAGTTCGCAGATCGTTCGACGAAGACGTGTCGTAGCCGCTAGAGTTCCGAGTCGTCGAAACATGAATTCACTTCAACATGACCTGTACCGATTTTGGAATAGCCTGAGATGAGCCTGAAGAAACATCCAACGGGAGATTACTCGTTTGTACCTGGCATTGCTCCTTATTCCTGCGGAGTCATCGCGAACGAAGGCTTCGAAGTCGTCCACGTAACACTGCGAACGATGGTGGGCTGGCGGAAGGGCTTTGAGTTGATTGATTCCTTTCTAAGCAATGCTGCACGGCGTCATGCTTCCTTGTGTGCCATGTCTTTGCGTTGCCCGAAGCCATTTACTTTTCAGGGCTTCAACGAATTCAACTCGGCGTACGCAGCGATCCTGAAAGATTGGGGCGTGTTTGTTGATGGAGTGAATCCGGTCGCCCGGACACATATCGCACCTCGACTCGTGCCGCCAACGGAACCATCCTTGTATGCCTTCGCTTTTACACGGCCCATTGCGAACGGCTATGTCCCGACATTTGTGGTTGCGGGGGCAGGAGAATTACCGGAGGGCATCCTACAGCGTGACGGTATCATTGAGCTGGAGAATACTTCTCCGGCTGGCCTCAGAATAAAGGCGGAGTTCGTGATGGATCTGATGGAGCAGCGACTGCAGAAACTGGGAACATCGTGGGATGCGGTGAATCGCACCAACGTTTACGCCGCACATCCCTGCGACGACATCATTCAGAATTTGATTAATCCGCGGATCGGAAAAGCAGGACTCTTTGGAGTCACATGGCATGATTCTCGACCGCCAATTGAAGACATCGAATTCGAAATGGATGTTCGCGGCGTGGTTTCTGAAATCATGCTCTGAGTGGCATGATGCGCGTAAGCTATAACGCTCCTGCTTACGCGATCTCAGAAGTTACGTGTCCACTGGGAATGTTGGATGGATAGCCATAACCGACTCCAACAGGCTATCGTCCGCCATTACTCATTAGTCGAACGTAGTGTTGTGAGAACTGTTCCAGACTCATTTTATCGAGTCGTATGCCGGCTTGTTCGAACATGCCGCGAGTTCTTCGGCTGCCCTGCCACTCGTCGGGATCGACAAAGCCGTCGCCATTTCCATCGAGTCGCTTGAATGACTCAGATGCCATCACTGCTGGATCGCCGCCGCCCCATCCGCCACGATTGTTGTTGTCCTGACCGTTTGGTGGTGCACTGCCGGGCTGACCGTTTCCTGGTTGACCATTGTTTGAGGTCGCCTTTACCTTAGTGGGAGTTGCATTCACGATCAGCAATCGCTTGCGTGTCGTGGAAGCGACTGCGTTCTGATTAGCGGCTGCTGCATCAGCGATCGCGAGCTCTTCAGGAATCAGGAACCCATCCGAATCGATATCCATTGAGTCGAACTTTTCGAGGTCGACTCGGCGAGTCAACATCCATTCGTGCATCGCGATTTGCCCGTCGAAATCAGTGTCAACTTCGCTGTACGCCGGCGGAAGAGTGATCGTCAACGGCTTCTTCGGCTTCATTTTATACGGTGTCAGGACTGCGGCGCCGGTTGCGCCGTTGCGATTCGGATCGTTGGGCTGCCCGCCGGGCTGGCCATTGTTTCCCGGGTTGAAGCTGCTGCGAAAGCTATTTCTCATGTCGTCCAGCGACATCCCCGCCTTCAGTTCGACTCCCCGTGCCTTCATCATATCCCGCACGAAGGATGGCATCCGGTCGAGCTCTTCCTGATCGACGGTGCCATTTCCATTGGAATCCATCATTGAGCCGAATCGGCTTTCGCGATCGCCGCCGCCGAAGCCTCCACCAAAACCGCCCGGCGGCCCGCCAAAACCGCCTCCAAAGCCACCCGGAGGTCCTCCAAATCCTCCGCCGCCGCCGAATCCTGAAGGCGGTCCGCCCATTCCAGGTGGCGGTCCACCAAAGCCGCCTCCTCCAAACCCGGGAGGAGGACCACCAGATCCGCCGCGATCTCCGCGACCAGAATCACCACCGAATCCACCTCGATCGCGTCTATCGCCTCGGTCCTGAGCCAGGCTGAATTCGCTCAACATCGCCAAGATTGCAGAGGCCGAAACGAATATGGTGAACAAACGCTTCATGGGTACTTCTTCAGAGCGATTTCCACAAAAACACCTTAAATCGAGACTAAAACGTTCTTCTGAACTGTTTTGTTTCAGACTCAATCGTTGAACCCCGGCAGGATATCCACGAATCGTAATGATTTGCGATTTTTCAAGACTCCCGGAACCTTTGTTTGGGTTTGAACCACCGAGGGTACCATTTCTTCCAATTACCCAGCCAAAACTTGTACTGGCGACCTGCCGTGA
>CANHVD010000579.1 GCA_947463775.1 Planctomycetaceae bacterium
GATTCGATTCCTGCTGGCTTCGGCCATCTTATTTCTCGGGGCATCCACGGCGACCGCACAGTTGCCGCAGACGCGAATCACTTCGGTATTCCCCCCCGGCGGGCAACAAGGCGTTGCTGTCGACGTTGCGGTCGGCGGTGGCACTGACCTTGATGAACTGGACCAAATGGTCTTTAGTCATCCGGGGATTGTCGCCGTGCAAAAGAAGGATGCGAACGGAACCCCCGTGGCGAACACCTTCACAGTAACGGTCGCCGCAGACGTTGCGCCAGGGTTGTACGATGTGCGTGTGAAAGGGCTCTTTGGAATCAGCAACCCGAGAGTTTTTCGAGTCGACAGCGTTCCGGAGATCGCCGAAATTGAGCCCAATAACCTGGTGGCTCAGGCGACACCGGTAGCGTTTGGTTCCATCGTCAATGCTCGCGCAAATGGCGGCACAGATGTTGACTTCTTCAAGGTTGCAGTCGCAGCCGGTCAGACTCTGGTCGTTCGCTCGGAAGCTGCGAGACTGGATTCGCCGATGCAGCCGATGATCCAACTCTTCAGCGCATCAGGGCGTCGAGTCGCGGAGTCGCGGCGAGTTTCGTTGCAGGAAGCCAGTATTGTTTATACGGCCATTCAGGCTGAAGAGATGGTTCTGCGAGTTCAGGATGTTGTTTACGGAGGTGGTGACCAGTTCGTTTATCGCCTTGCTTTTGATTCTCGCCCGATGGTGGACTGGATCAGTCCGTCGTTCGTTGTCGCGGGAACTCCGACCACAGTAACGGTGTTTGGTCGCCATCTGATGGACGCGGAGAAAACTGACAAAGTTTTGGGCGGACATGCGGTCTTCAAAAAGCAGATGACGATCACACCAGTAGCAGCCACTCCTGTGGGCGCTACCGCATCAGCCGCCTTTGCGGACTCGTTCTGGTGGAATGCGATCGAAGGCAATCTGGTGCGAGTTGGTCAGAGTCCGCTGGCTTCCATTTCTGAAGCGGCCGAAACTCCCGAACAGGCAACGACACTGCCGTTTGAAGCCGCCGGTTCATTTGGCGAGAAATCGGACGAAGACATCTATCGGTTCGACGCCAAAAAGGGTGAGGCGTGGGTCATCGAAATCTTCGCTCAGCGTTTAGGGTCGATCGCTGATCCTTTGCTGCTGGTCGAACGAATCGTTACGGCCGCAGATGGAACAGTGACTTATCCACGCCTTGCGACAGAAGATGACGACAAGCAGAATCCCGGTGGAGCCGATCTGCCGACGATCGGTGATGACCCTTCGTTTCGACTCGATGTTCCGGAAGACGGTGCTTATCGAATACGACTCAAGGATCGCTATGCAGATACTCGTGGAGATACGCGTCTGACGTACCGATTGTCTGTTCGAAAGCCAACGCCCGACTTTAGCCTGGTCGTGCTGGATGCCTTCCCGTCCGCCGATGGGAAAGCTCCTGTCACCAGCGGTGCGGCAAGCCTTCGCAAGGGTGGAAGTTACGAGATGACGGTCTACGCTTATCGTCGAGACGGTCACAACGACGCAATTCATTTGACGGGTGAAAACCTGCCAGCCGGAATCGTCTGCCGACCGACCGTGATCGGGCCCGGGCAGGTTTCCGCAAAGCTCGTACTGACTGCAGCCGCTGATGCGGCCGAACAATTGTCTCCGATTCGCATCGTCGGCAAAAGCGGCCCGGCGGAAGCTCAGCTTGCCAGAGATGCCAAGGTGGCCACACTCGTCCATGACGCAATCAACGGACTTCCCCGAACCGCACGTCTTTCTGAATCGCTTGTTGCCGGTGTGATGAAGGACGAGCAGCCGTTTTCGATTGTGGTAGATCCTGTAACGGTCGACTTCAGTCAGGATCAGCAGTTGTTGATCCCGATCAAGCTTGTCAAACGCGGTGGATTCGATGCGAAGGTTGACTTGAGCTTCTACGGAATCCCCGGCGAAGTCGACGCTGTGCCCGTGGCAATCGAACCCGGCAAGGATAGTGTCGTTGCTCGGATCTACTTCAAAGAAAAAGCTCCTGTATCAACCAATACGATTCTGGTTCAGGGAACTTCAGCCGTACCGTATCGCCGAAATCCATGGCTGGCAGATCGAGCCAAAGTCAAGGTGACCGAAGCTGAGACAACGGTCACCGCTCGACAGGCCACCGTGACTCAGAACGATGTCGCTTTGAAAGCGGCTCAGCAAATGGTCGTGACCGTCACAGAGCAGGTCAAAAAGATTGGCGAAGAACTCGCCGCTTATGCAACTCAACAACAGAAGTTGCGGGACGATTTCTCCAAGGCTGTTGCGGAGCAAAAGACATCCATCGAAGCGTTGGCAAAAGTTCAGGCTCAACTGGCGACGGTAAAAACCGAAGCGGCCAGTACGCCAGACCAGTTCAATGCCGCGATTCAGGCCGTCAAAGAAGCTTCAACAGCAGCAGAAGAGTCCGCAAAGCAGTTGTCAGCTCTTGCGAATTCTGCTGCCGAGCTCGCCAAACAGGTGGCAGCAACCAAAGAGATGGAAGCAACTAAGCTGAAGGAAAAAACGACCGCAGAAGAAGACGTCGTTAAACGAACCAAGGAAGTCGAAGTCGCTCAGGCGGCGTTGACGGCCGCTCAGAAAGAAGTTGAAACGGCAACCGCCGCAAAAACAGCCGCCGATGCTGCACTGAAGGCGGCCGAAGACGCCACGAAACCAAATCCTGTGAATGTACGAGCCATCTCGGAGCCTTTGGTTTTGACTATTCATGCGGGACCCGCGAAGCTTGCTGCCGCCGTTCCGGATGGTGCAATCAAGCGAGGAGCAGCGGTGCCTGTGAAGGTTACTGTCACTCGGAAGAACAACTTTGCCGGAGTGATGAAGCTGAGTCTTGTGCTGCCGGACGGCGTGGCAGGCCTGACGGCTGAACCAGTCGATGTTGCTGCCGATCAGGCAGAAGGAACCCTGACGATCACCGCAGCGGCCGATGCCCCCTTGGGTGACCTGGCCAATGTTGTGATCCGTGCAACCGGTGATTTCAGTGGGCGGGCAGCATCCACCGATGTTCCGGTGGCAGTAAAAATTGTGGAGTAATCACACTCAATCAACAGTCTGGTTAACAAAACGGGTCTGCCTCCAGGAGACCGCAGAACACTTCATCAAGAAGCATTCAGAGCGCATTGCTCGGTTTTGTTAGATCTCCCTTACTCTGTTTCGTTTTATCGCCGCAGACATCATTGAATGCTCGGTAATTCAACATAGGTGAAAGTCGTTATGAAATCGATCATCAAATCTCTGCTGGCGTTCAGCATCACAGCTTCAATGTTTGCATCTGCTTCTCTGGCCGATGAGCTAAAGCCAATTGTTCATGAGGAACCAGCCCTCGGGCGGCCGGTTGAGTTTGAGCGAGATGTTTATCCGATTCTGGAAGCCAACTGCATCGCCTGTCACAACGTGACTGTTGCCGAAGGTGATCTGATTCTGGAAAACCTCGAAGCCATTCTCAAAGGGGGCAGCACCGGTCCGGCCGTTGTGGCGGAGAAGCCTGATGAAAGTTTGATCTACAAACTGGCTCGGCGGGGTGATGAACCTGTCATGCCGCCATTGCCGAATGATCGTCAGGCGAAGCAGCTTGATCCAAAGCAACTCGGTATTCTCCGTCAGTGGATCGTCGAAGGGGCCAAAGCCGGTCCAGCGACCGCGAAGGCAATGAACTGGCAGCCGATCAACTCAAAATTGCACGGCGTTTATTCGCTCGATGTCGATGCACCAGGGCGGTTCGTCGCGGCTGGACGTGGCAACCACGTCAGCATTTATGATATGGCTCGCAAAGACGCGGTCTCTTCTTTGATTGATCCGCAGATCCTTTTGCCGGACGGTTCAGCTCCGGCTGGCGTTGCTCATCTCGATTATGTCCATGCGATCGCGTTTCATCCAACGGAACCTGTGATTGCGACATCCGGTTACCGCAATGTGAAACTCTGGAAACGTGATGGCGAAAGCATCTCCGGTGCGTTTGCAATTCCCGCCGACGCACAGTCATGGGCCGTGTCGGCAGATGGATCTGAAGTGATTCTGGGCGTGGCATCACGAGGCGTCGTGGTGGCCAATGCCGCGTCCGGTGCAGAACGTGGAGCAGTAGCAGTTGATGGACAGGCCGTTGCGGCACTCACAGCCTTCGCCAGTGAACCGAAGTGGATTCTGGCGGCGACTGCGGACGCCCGCATCGTTGTGATCAAGTCGGCTGATCTCACCGTTGCCCACAAGACCGAACCGATGCCGGCTGCCGTGACTGCACTAAGTGATGAACTTGGCGGTAATCGCGTCGCAGCGCTGCTGGCCGATGGCAGCGTCAAGTTACTAACCGTGGCCGCAGACACTGGCGTTGTGGCTGTTGCCGGGGAGATAAAGTCTGATGCTGGCCCAATCCAGAAGTTATCCGGTGCAGGCACTTCTTTGCTGA
>CANHVD010000580.1 GCA_947463775.1 Planctomycetaceae bacterium
CGTCGTCAACGATGAGTACTCGCACGGGGATTGTGGAAAGGTCTGCAGGATCGTTTTTTACTTCAGCCATAGAAAACTATTGTGAGCTGCGCGGTATTGGCCGCGGGTACGTTTTTCGATTTCGGAGTTAGCACGGACATCGATCCGGGCCGCGCCGATGAAAGAACCATATTCTATCGTTTTGCTGGCAACGTAATCGTAAATCGAGTTCCTTTTCCAACCTCACTCTCACAGGAAATTCTGCCGTGGTGAGCTTCCACAATTTTACGCACCGTGGGAAGTCCCAGGCCGCTTCCGCCGGAGCGAGTTGAGAAAAAAGCCTGAAACATTTGTCCGCGAGTTTTCTCGTCCATGCCTTTGCCGGTATCGATAATCTCCAGCACTACGTCATCGCCACGAGTTCGTGTCAGCAGGTCGATGGAACCGCCTTCCGGCATGGCTTCAATCGCATTGCGGCAAAGGTTAACCAAAGCCTGTCGCATCAGAGATTTGTCGAGCATCACAACGGGCAGATCGCTGTCCAGATGCGGACGCAGTTCGACTTCCATACTGTTGGCCTGGGGCTCCAGGAAGTCGACGTAGTCTGAAACGATGGTGTTGAGATTTCCGTCGGAAAGATGCAGTTCTCCGGCACGAGCAAACTGCAGGAAGGCATTCAGGATCTCTTCCAGATTGCGACATTCGCCCTGCAAGTTGCCAATTCGTCTCAGCATTCGCCGTGCTCGCTGAGAATCGTCGCTTTCAAGTTCTTCGGCCAGAAGTTCCAGATTCATCCCTATGGTCGACAGTGGATTCCGAATCTCATGCGCGAGTCCACCGGCCAGCGTTGCCAGCTCGGTATTCTCCGCCTGAAGTCGTTTGTGTTCCTGCTGTGCGTCGGGAATTTCCATCAGGACGATCCTGTACGACTGTCTTCACGATGTATTTTCACGGCAGATCCTTTCTGCCGGAAAGGACTTTCTCCGCAAGGCGAAGCTGTGCGACTTACAACTAATCAAGGTGGCCGATGATGGCGGCTTGTGTGCCATCGTGGTCGCAAAGTCCAGCCCGGCAGGCAGGACCTACAAAACACTTTTGCCCGGCAGTCAGGCCCCGCAGATTAAGAAGCCCGGCCTTTGCGGGCCGGGCTTCTGTTAGTTTGCACTTCTGACCAGAAGCAGACCTATTCTTCGTCGTCCGCAGGCTCGTCTTTCTTCGTCGCGGTCAGGACCGCTTTGCGAGAAAGCTTAACGCGGTTCTGGTCGTCCACAGCGATGACCTTCACTTCGAAAGTATCACCGATTTTGCAGACATCCGTGACGTTCTTCACGAAGCCGTCGGACAGTTCGCTGATGTGGCAGAGACCATCTTTACCAGGAGCGATTTCAATGAAGGCACCGAAGTCCTTGATCGAAGTCACTTTGCCCATGTAAATTCGGCCCGGCTGAATCTCTTCGCAAAGAGCTTCTACTCGTGCCAGAGCTGCATCGGCAGACTGAGCATTGGCGGCAGAAATCGTGACGGTTCCGTCTTCGGCGATATCGATCATCGCTCCGGACTCTTCCTGAATCGCACGAATTGTCTTTCCGCCTGGGCCAATCAACAGGCCAATCTTCTCGGGATTGATTGACGTCTGAACCAGCTTTGGAGCATGCGTTGAAACGTCCGTGCGAGGACGACGAATTGTCGTCAGCATCTCACGCAGCAGTTCTTTGCGAGCCTTGAGGGCCTGCTCCAAAGTGCCACGAATGATTTCTTCGCTGATCCCTTCGGTCTTCAGGTCAAGCTGAATGCCGGTCACACCGCGACCAGTTCCAGCAACCTTGAAGTCCATATCGCCGAAGTGGTCTTCGTCACCCATGATGTCGGTGAGCAAAGTGTACTTCGTGCCTTCATCAACCAGACCAATGCTGATCCCGGCCACCGGCTGCATGATCGGCACACCAGCATCCATCAGCGACAAAGTCGCGCTGCAGACAGACGCCATTGAGCTGCTGCCGTTGGATTCCAGAATGTCGGAGATGATACGGATGGTGTATGGGAACTTTTCTGGTGGTGGAATCACTGGCAGAACAGATCGCTCAGCCAGACATCCGTGACCAATTTCGCGACGCCCTGGCCCGCGAATCGGCTTGCACTCACCCACCGAGAACGGAGGGAAGTAGTAGTGCAGCATGAATCGCTGAGCATCTTCACCGAAGAGCCCGTCGAACTTCTGCTGATCGCGAGTTGTGCCCAGTGTGGCCGTTGCCAGAGACTGAGTTTCCCCACGTGTGAACAACGCTGAACCGTGAACTCGTGGCAGAAGACCTACGCGAGAAGAGACAGCTCGCAAATCAGACGGAGCACGTCCGTCGATACGACGACCGGCCAGAATCTGATCCCGGACAACTCGTTCTTCAAGATCATGGAACGCTTCAGAGAACTGAGCTTTCGTCAGGCCATCAGAAGTTGTTTCGGCGCCTGCTGGAAAATACTTTTCGACCAGAGACTTCTTCAGTTCGCGAACCTTCTCAGCTCGATCCTGCTTCAGTTTCTGAGTCTTGGCGTCCTGCAGTTTGTTGTAGGCTTCAGCCTTCAGTGGAGCGTAGAACGGATTGGCCGGTGGTTCTGTGAAGACAACCGGAGCAACGCCGGCCTGCTTCGCAAGATCCAACTGCAGAGCACAGAGAGTCTGGATGTGCTTATGAGCGAACATGATCGCGTCGCCCATTTCCTTTTCAGGAATCTGCTGACCGAAACCTTCGATCATCAGAACAGCCTTCTGCGAACCAGCCACGATCAGGTCGAGCTTGCTGGTCTTCATCTGTTCAACAGTTGGCATCAGAATCAACTGATCATCCAACATGCCAACTCGGACTGCAGCGATCGGGCCTTTGAATGGCAAGCCAGAAATCATCAATGCCGCGCTTCCGGCGGTGATGTTGAGTACGTCCGGATCGTTTTCACCGTCACAGGACATGACGTTGCCCATGATCTGGACTTCGTCACGGAAACCTTTTGGAAACAGCGGACGAATTGGACGGTCCGTCAGGCGGCTGGTCAGAACTTCGCGAGTCGTCGGGCGACCTTCGCGTTTCAGATAACCACCGGCAAAGCGACCGGCTGCAGCGAGGCGTTCACGGTAATCAACGGTGAGTGGGAAAAAATCGGTGCCAGGACGAGATGGACCTGACTGAGTAGCGACGAAGACGCTAGTCTCACCATATTGAATCATCACGGCCCCGCTGGCTTGCTTGGCCAGTTCGCCGGTGGTGAGAGAAAACTTTCGTCCAGCAAATTCAACTTCAACAGTGACTTTCTTCACAATACATCCTTTACCCGGACCAGCCGGTAAAACGGACTGCATCTCAGGCAGGATCGAAAGTCAGATTCAACGCACAAGCAGCAACTTCACGACATCAGAAAAGCACGCAACAACTTAGATCTGTCCAGAAACCGCAACCAACGGCCGCCCTGTTTGATGCCATGCATCAGGGCGTCTGGAACTCCAGTCCAATTCGCTGCAGACCAAATCGGTCTCTTGTGAGGGGCCGACAGTGACAAGATCGCGTTGCGATCATCCGACACACTGCTCCAAGACCACCAAATCACTCACGTCAGACAACAGGCCTTCAACTTCCGACAACTCAAAGTCACCACAGGATGCGGCAATCCGCTACGAACCTGCGGCAGCAGTCAACACTCTTCTTTAAAACGAAACCGTCAAACGACAAGACAATTACGACACCAACAACCTGACACGACTTCAAACGAGCCTTGCCCCAGCACACTACGACAACGACCATTCAACAATTCAGCACCACAAAACAGAAGCGTCGCCGAGGAGAACCGCGGCGACGCTTAAAATTACTACTTTCGAATTCCCAGCTTGCCAATGATTACGAGATACTTTTCCACACTGTAACTCCTGAGATAATCCAGCAGCTGTCGTCGACGGCTGACCTTAGCCAGCAATCCACGGCGTCCGGCATAATCCTTTGGGTGAGTCTGCAAATGTTCAGTAATCGCCTGAATGTCTGCAGTCAGAACTGCAATCTGAACTTCCGGAGAACCTGTATCACCAGGCTTTGAACCAAATTCCGCAATAACCTTGGCTTTGTGATCCTGAGCAATCGGCATAATAAATACTTGATTTTCAACAGCCCAACCGGCGGGAACACCCCAGCAGATTCCTGCAAACGATGCCCTAAAACGCCAGAAATGGGAGACAATAGATTCCGATCAGGAAAACCATTTCCCCGATCAAGGTGCAAAGTCTATCGACATGAGCCTCGAAATTCAATGCTGCCCAATTCCGAATCAACTGACCACCGAACGGAGGTTCGTTGCCTGAAAATGCAGTGTTTTTGAGAAAATACAGTGGCTTATGTAGGTAGATCCGTCTTCGCGACGCTTCTGAAGTGCCACTTTATCGGTTGCTACTCCTCGGCCTTC
>CANHVD010000581.1 GCA_947463775.1 Planctomycetaceae bacterium
CAACGATCTGTCGCTGCAGCGGTGAAACTGAGTGGATACGTTCCTGATAGAATGGCGTCAGATCATCCAGCATTCGTTGACACGGAGCCACCAACTGGTCCAGTGAGTCACGCGTCAGAAACCTGCTGAGTACAATGTAGACACGATGGTTGCCTCCGGCCAGATCATAGACCGCACGGACGCGGTTCTGCCCTTCTGGCGTGTTCAGAAAGTCGACAAGATCTTTCTGATCTTTGAATGTTGCAATCTTCAGCAGCAGTTGCTGAGCATCCTGCAGAGACAGCGGTCGAAGAGGTATTGGCTGAAAGAAGCCAAAAAACGGCTCGCTGCGATCGGATACAGCCTTAAACAACTGCTGGCTGGTGGCAATCAAGCAGGCAAACGGATGCTCCTGCAGCAGAGTACGCAGGTGATGTTGGCCTTCGGCGCCAAGACTGTCAAAAAGCTGGCTCAGGTGTTCAACAAGAATCACAAGGCGTCGCTTTTCAAACCGTGCCACAAGTCGACGAGTCAGCATGTCGGCCACTTCGTCGGGGGGATGATTCAGCACTTCGTCGAGCCAGGCGAGAGAAAACTCGTCGGGGTAGGTTCGCCCCAGTGCACGATAAACTCGCACCAGAAACTGAACCATAGATGTGGACGTTTCATCTTCATTCAGCTTCGCAATACGGATCCTATCATGGAGCTGCTTATCGTTGTTCAGTCGATGAAACAGCAGCGACAAAAAATGCGACTTCCCGATCCCTCCCGGCCCCCACAACAGGACGTGCTGTGTCGAACCGCTGGCCGCGCTGTCATGGATCTTCTCCAATACGTTCTGCAGCAGCGATTCGCGACCAACAAAGATGGCCTCCAGCAATTCCGGATCGGTCTGAGATGGAGAGAACCGCCAGACGAATTGCTCACTGGTAATGCATAGCCGCTTTTTCGCAACCTGCGTTGAGTCGTCAGATGGAGTGATATCTGATCGAGAGGTTGAAGCGTTCATAAACCACGATCCAGTCTCCACCAGCGGCGGATCAGCGGGAATCGAAAGTGGTAGCGGCCATCCAGATCGCGAGTCAGATAGTGATCGGCATCCATCGCTCGCAACAATTGCAGCAGCTCATTGCGATCCTTGACGTGAGCTCCGCGTGCCTGGACGGAAGAAAGAATCTCATCAACGGACAAGGAATCACTCGGATTACCGAGGAGCGCAAGCACGTCAAGAATCACAGCCGCCTTGTCCGCATCGTTATTGTCCGGATAATAAGCGGTCAGTCGAGTCCGATAATGAGCCAGTTGCCACGGATCCGACGCATCCACAAGCTGGCGAGTCACGTAATCCCTGATGTTGGCTTCCGTCGCGCTCAACTGCTCGATACGCAGTCCAGCCACGACGTGATGAATGTAGTAAGGAAAATAGTCAACTTCCTCCGCCAGAGTTGAAACGATATCCGGGCGAACATCAGTCAAAATCCCTTCGCCCTGAAGTAAGTCACCCGCAAGTCGTTCCGCGTCGATGGGCGCGAGTGGAGTCACCGTCACTTGAAACATGTCGTTCTTGGCCGACGTTGGAATCCCTGCCGCAGACAATCTGTTCAACACATGATGCAGCCCAATTGATCCCGTAAAGATCACTCGGAATGCCGACTGTTCAATGCGCAAACTGCGGACAGTATCCAGCACTTCCGCCGCCAGCTTCGGTCCGTCATTCTTTCGAATACTCTCCAGCATGTAAGGAACCTCGTCCCAAAAGAAGACAAGACGCTGCTGCTGCCTGGCTTTCATCAAATCTTCGACGGCTGAAGTCAGAAGCTGCTTCCACGTTCGAGCTTTCAGACTCACGTAGTCGGTTTCATTCTCTTCCAGCAACCGCCGGACAAAATTCCGAGCTTTCTCAGCCTTGCCCAGAAACTGCTGAACGTCGTCGTAAACGAGTTCGGCAAATTCCTGAGCAGAGTGAATCTTCTCCAGATCTCGAAAGACCGGCTTCCATGGCGGGCGTGGCTCAAGAAGCATCTTCCTCAGAACCTGCGTCTTGCCGATCCGCCGTTCAGCGTTGATGAGAATGCTTTGAGAATCCAACCGATCCCACAACATCTCGATCAACGCATCTCGCCCGTAAACCTGCCTTGGGTCAAGATTTCCACCTGGATTTGCCTTCATGCCTCTCCCTTTCCTTCAATTAGCCCAACAGAATAATACGCCACAATTGACGTACGTCAATAGCAACTTACTATTATGGGTGTCATTGATGCAAGAATTCGGAGGAGAACCCCGAAGAACCCGAGCCGTGTGCAAACTCGCCAATGCAGTTCATCCGACATGCTTTGACAGCCTCTCGACTCATCGCCACCCTTCAATGAATCAACGGAATCAGACGAAGACGGAAGCGAACTCAGCTATCGAGGAAGTCCGTCCCAGCGGATAACTGGCAAAAAGAATCGAGCCACATAATTCCGAACTGCGGCAACGGACGATTATCACTGTGCATCGCGGGGAGCGAAACTCGGAGCTTACCCAGACCAGGAAAAACAACATGGAAGCATCAAGGGGCATCAAGATGATCAATCTATTCGCTTCAAGACGTAGTCGTCGAAATCGAGCCGTTTGTTCCCTTGAGGCTCTGGAATCGCGCACGTTGTTGTCCGCGATCAATGTGATTTCAACTCCCGGCCCATCGGGCTCTGTCAATCTGAACTTCCTTGGTACCGCTGGAGACGACACGGTCTCGATCTTCATGAGTGAAGATATGAAAGTCCGTGTCACCGGAGGATCTTTCAAAGTGAACGGGCGTGCTGAGCAATCCGAACTCAGTTTTGATCGCCTTAACAATGTCACCATGAACCTCGGTGCTGGCAGCGATTACGGCTCGATTCAGAATGTCTCGCTGAATAACTTCCTGATCAATGATGGCACAAAAGTTAATGAAACCAACCGTTACTTCGTGGGCAGTTTCACGAGCGACGTACGAATCAAGAATGTTGATGCCAACTTTAAGTTCGGGGCTGCAGAGTTCACTCTGCAAATAAACTCGGGCAAGTCGATGTCACTGGAAAGTCTTGCTGTTCGCCTGAAAGACACGACATCATCGAGAATCATTCTCCAGAGCTTTTCAGGGAGCGCACTGCTTGTTGCGGGACAGTTCAGCGTGGATGCTGCCGCCCACTCACAAAGTTCAGACCTGGTGCTCATTCAGGCTTCTCCGGATCGCGTTGCAGATCAAACACGGGTCGGATTTCAGAACGTAGTCCGCGTTAATCTTGGCGGAGGAAAAGATACGTTTCAGATGATTGGAACGGTGGCTGTCAATGGACCGACATTCATAGATAGCGGAGATGGGGATGATCAAATAGCCCTGGGAAACATTCCCGATCAGGGAGATATTGTGTTTTGTGGTGTTGTGTCAATTCTGACAGGTCAGGGGATTGACCTCGTCGAATCTGGCAATAGCTTTGAAAGCTCCGATCGCGTACGGTTCAAGAATGGGGTTGCCATTTCGACTGGTGATCAGGAAGACCTGGTTGATCTCAGAAAGTCCGTATTTGAGACATCGCTTGTTGTTGATGTTGGTGGCAACGCTCTAAACACAATGAATAGGGGAGTTTTCATAAGAGACATTCAGGTAAAAGGTCTTGCGTTCTTTAGATCTGCTGGACGTGCCAGCATCAATATCGAAACCGCTCCTGATTCGACATCGCCATCAAGATTCGGAAACGCGGTAGTCTTCGCACTGCAATCCGGAAGAGTCACGATTGGGAACGAACTTCATACGACTCCGAAGGTCATCTTCGATGGCACACATACTTACATCGGGACCGACTCGACGATCTCCGTAAAATTTGCAGGACCAGTCCCGGCGAATCCAGCAAAGCGACGATTGATTCGCGCAATCCTTGAATAGCACACGCCGTGCGAAAGGGGGCAATCAAGAGCTGCTGCGGCCTGAATGCACACGATGAAACGCAACAGGTCGCCCCTCTTTAACAAGAAGAGTTCAAGGTAAGCTTAAGAAGAAGACTCTTTCCCAGGCGACATCCCTCGTCAATCTTTCGTGACCACCTCGTCAAGGTTCAGCAGAACTCGACTGACCGCAGTCCATGCTGCGGCTTCTGAGGCGGTCACGTTGCCAGGTAACTGCAGGTTGCCTTCGGGGGAACCTGTCACTAACTGGATAGAATTCTGTTCGGGCTCTGCCGTAAATCGTTCCTTTTGATTGCGAAGAAAACGGAGCAGTGTCTCCAGCTCGTGTTCGCCTGGAGACCGCCCCGTGCATTGCCGAAATGCATGGATGATGCGTTCCTGATCATCGTTGGCCACCGCAACAATTCGCATCGCGAGCGCTCGACTGCATTCCACGAACAGGTCTTCATTCAAGGTTGTCAAAGCCTGAATCGGAGTATTCGAACG
>CANHVD010000582.1 GCA_947463775.1 Planctomycetaceae bacterium
TCCGCAGCACGAATCGATGTCAACTGCGCAGAATAGTCCTGATCACCCGCCTGATACGTCTGCTTGCTGACGACTGTACCGCCAAGGGCGACGAACGATTTCTCGAATTCTTCTTCCAGACCGACAGAATACGGTGAGCCCTGATCGGTGACGATGGCGGCTTTGGAAGCCTTCAGACTTTCGTGCTCACGAGCAAACTTCGCACACACTTTGCCCTGGAAAGGATCGATGAAGCAGACTCGAAAAATCATGTCGCCGACTTTGGTCACCTTGGGATTTGTCGATGATGGACTAATCATCGGCACGCCACCTTCCTGGCAGATTGGAGCGGCGGCCAGCGAAAGTCCGGATGCCACTTCTCCAATCACTGCGACGACACCGTCTTTCGTGACCAAACGAGTCACGGCTGTGCTGGCTTCCCGAGCCTCGCCTTTGTCGTCGTAGGTGACCAGCTTCACTTTGCGACCATTGATGCCTCCCGCAGCATTTAGTTCCTCGATCGCCATTTTGATTCCGTTGTCGGTCGAAATCCCGAACGTCGCCTGAGAACCAGTCAGAGAACCGTAATGGCCAATCAGGATCTCATCCCCGCCGCCGTTCTGGCAACCAGAGATCGTCAAAGAAAGGCATGCTATCAGCATTGCAACAATGCCGGTGCGTTGCAGAAACTCGCGCTTCGGAGGAATCATATGAGCCGTCTCAAAATGTTGTTTACGACGCGGGAAACACGTGGGGCCGGAGTTTATCGCGGTTCAAAGAGCTTGTCACCCGGTTGGCCGCATGTTCCCGACGGGTTGAAAACATCCTTGTCGAAAATGACCAACGGTCAATTTGCCGCGAATACGGTGCGATGTCGATCAACTTGTGCTCTTTGTCGTCCATTTCCCGATGGTTGGTCATGAGTAATTCCGGAGGGGACTCAACTCCGGCTCGGCTCTGCGCGGCATTGCATCAAAGCTGCGTGCCATTTCAGCAAAGCGTGCCGCCCAAGGGATCAAGGAAGGCGGTACCTTCTTCGTCAAGACGTTTCGGCTGGTGCTGTCTGAAGCAAGTCGTAAGGACGGAGCTATCAGGTCGGCCGATCCCGGCGAAGGATCGAGGTGACATCCCTTAATGTGTCCATCATCGACGGACACATTGGAATCCAAAACGCGATGTCAGAACAGACGAACGATCAGCTGTTTCCATTCATCGATCAGCGGCGGAGTTTCCTCAGTCAGTTCGATACGTTTCTGGACTTTGGAGGCATTCGTTTCCTGAATGATCTGGATTGGGTTGTTCTGCTGTTTTGCCGCTCGTCGCTGCTCTTTGACAAGCTCTCTCAGCCGCATCGCGTGTTCTTCCTCCAGTCGCTGCAGCACCTGATCAAATTCTGCCCGAGCACGGTCCGGCACCCCGGTTTGTTGGTAGTGCGAAATGATTGCGGCGATCGAGTCTTTCTTTTCCTGGTCGAGCCGAATCTTGCCAACCGTCGGCCAACCCATCCGAAGCTGCAACCAGGCAATGTTTACTTTTGGTACAGGGTTATCTGATTCCTCTGTCGTTTGCGGCGGAGATTCGGAATTCGTGTCGGGATGTGAGGCGTGAGGCATCGAAGTTTCGTTTAAGTATTTGGAGTCGCGATCAGAAAACGAGCTCCCCAGCGAAATGCCTGAGCCACCCGGGTTGCCTGAGAAAGAATGGCACAGAGTAACCTTCTTTGCTGGCAAATGGACGCTGCATCCACAAAAAACCAGTTCGACGGCTCATGTTTCCTGTGGAGCCGCTGCCGTCGTGATCGGGGAATGCGGATTTCGACGGCGGTCGTCGTTCACTCATGGTGATTCCTGGCCGTTCCTGACGTTGCTCGTTCGACAATTCCAACGGGATGAGAAATGATGCCCCACTGATTTCGATGCCATTTGTCACAAATATTGGGCATCTGAAAGCGGAAGGCTGAAAATACTCCACGGAATCCAAGAGCCCCATGTTATCTCGCACACGACTTACTGCTCAGCAACTTCGGAGTCATCGTTATCTGGGACCTGACGATCTGCGATCGTTTGGTCATCGGTCTCGCCAGAAACAAGCGGGCTTCACGACCGAAGATTTTTCCGGGAAGCCGGTCATCGGCATTTTAAATACCTGGAACGATCTCATTTCCTGTCACGCTCATTTTCGTCAGCGTGTGGAAGAGATTAAGCGCGGGGTCTGGCAGGCGGGTGGCTTCCCTGTTGAGATCCCCGTGATGGGGCTCAGCGAGACGTTCATGAAGCCGACGTCGATGTACTATCGCAATTTTCTGGCGATGGAGGCCGAAGAAGTACTGCGGACTTATCCCATCGATGCGGCTGTGCTGATGAGCGGCTGCGACAAAACAACTCCTGCGCTGTTGATGGGAGCACTCAGCGCGGATGTGCCGTCGATTGTAATGCCCGGCGGTCCGATGAATCGAACGTCCTGGCATGGCGAGCAACTGGCCAGCGGCACAGATGTCTGGCGATTCTGGGCCGAACGTGGCGCGGGTCGAATGTCGTGCGAAGCCTGGTGTGAACTCGAAGACCATATCGCTGCGTCTCCGGGCCACTGTATGACGATGGGCACAGCCTCCACAATGACCGCGCTGGCGGAAGTGATGGGGATGACTCTGGCCGGAGCCAGTTCTGTTCCGGCCACTCATTCGGGACATGCTCGCATGGCCGCGCAGACGGGTCGTCAGGCTGTTGAGCTGGCTTGGTACAATGTGAAACCAACCGAGCTGATGAATCGCGAGTCATTTGATAATGCCATCACCACCTTGATGGCGATTGGTGGATCCACGAATGCGATTGTGCATCTGATGGCGATGGCCGGACGTACCGCAGTCACTGTGACGCTGGAAGACTTCGATCGGATCTCCCAGAAAACGCCGGTACTGGCCAATTTGCGTCCAACCGGCAAATATGTGATGGGCGATTTCTTCGATGCGGGCGGGCTGAATGCCTTGCTGGCGCAGATTTCGGATCTGTTGCATCTGGATGCGGTGACCGTCGAAGGTAAGTCGCTTAAGGAAGCCATCGGCGAAGCGGAAATCTGGAACGACGATGTCATTCGTCGGCGAAACAATGCGATCTGTACGACAGGAAGCCTGGCGGTTCTGCGAGGCAATCTGGCTCCGGACGGATGCGTGATTAAGCCGGCCGCTGCGGAAGCTCATTTACTGCAGCATCGTGGTCCGGCTGCAGTCTTCAAAGATTATCCGGACCTGAAAGCTCGCATCGATGATCCCGCACTGGGGCTGACGAAGGATCATGTCATCGTGCTGCAGAATGCCGGTCCGCTGGGAGCTCCGGGGATTCCGGAATGGGGCATGTTGCCAATTCCGAAATACCTGCTGCAGGAGGGAGTTCGCGACATGGTTCGCATCAGCGACGCGCGAATGAGTGGCACCAGTTACGGAGCCTGCGTGCTGCATGTGTCGCCTGAGTCCTACATTGGTGGACCGTTGGCATTGGTTCAGGATGGCGACATCGTCTGTTTGGACGTGGCCGGTCGAAAGCTGCAACTGGAAGTTTCCGAAGAGGAGCTGAATTCACGCCGTGCGAAGTGGGTCTCACCAGACCCGAAGTTCAGTCGAGGTTACGGCAAGTTATATTTCGATGAGACCACTCAGGCTCACGAAGGCTGTGACTTTCGATTTCTCCATGCCGATGGCAGTCATGATGCGCCGCCGTCGATTTATTGATCGAAGTGTTTGCGTATTCATCTGAACGTCAACGCTGATCTCAAGTATCGCTTTCAATCGCCGAATGACAATGCTCCATGACTAAACCGGGTTCTCAAGTTTCTGCCGCAGAAGACGATTCGGCCAGTATTGGTCGAGCGGATACTTTGCATTTCGCAAAGCCATTGTTGTCCAATCTGAAGCAGTATTGGGGCTATCCAGGTTTCCGCGCATTGCAGAGAGAAGCGATGTCGCTGGTCATGAGTGACCAAGATTCGCTGGTCGTGCTGCCCACGGGCGGCGGAAAGTCGCTGTGTTATCAGGTTCCGGCGATTTCTCGTGACGGGCTGGCTTTGATCGTTTCGCCCCTGATTTCGCTGATGAAGGATCAGGTCGATTCGCTGCAGAGCGTTGGGATCTCGGCGGCCTGCATCAACAGTATGCAGACGAATCGCGAAAAGATCGAAGTCGCCGACAAGATTCGTCGACGAGAACTGAAGCTGCTTTACATCGCTCCGGAACGACTGGTGCAAACCAAGACGGTGGAGTTCCTGCAGAGCGCAGGTGTTTCATTTGTGGCGATCGACGAAGCTCACTGTATCAGTCAGTGGGGACACGATTTTCGTCCCGAATATCGACAGCTTCGGAATTTGAAGACGATCTTTCCGGGCATCTCTGTTCACGGTTACACGGCCACCGCCACCGAACA
>CANHVD010000583.1 GCA_947463775.1 Planctomycetaceae bacterium
CGTCGCGGTCTTCTCAGGTTTCTGCGGACGAGAACTCTGGCAGATCTCCCGAATTGCTTCCGAGCCTGATCGTACAACGGCCATGATCCAGCCGTTGGGAATACTGATGTTGTTTGCCGTATCGGCTGTTGGAATTTTGGCAGGCAATTCCGACTCTGTTCGAGGACGCTCATCGTGGATTGCGATCTTCGTCAGCACGATCCTGACGATTCTGTGCTTCGCAGTCGTGACGGTTCAATCCGGAGGACTATCCGATTCGAAACCTCCTGAATCCGTTCCAACGGTCCTGGTCATCGGTGGCCAACAGGCTGCAAACGGAAATCTCTCTGAGGAATTGACTGACCGAGTTGCCACGGGTTGTCGTCTGATCACCGAGAAATCCGGAGATCGACTGCTGCTCTCTGGCAGCTCTGAAACTCAGGCAATGAAGGCTCTCGCTTTAGAATCCAAAGTGCCGGAGGAAAAGATCGATGTGAATTCGGAGAGCGGAGATATCCAATCCGCAATTCACGTTGTGGCATCAGCAACTGATGCAGAATCCGACAAGAGAGTCATTATTGTCAGTCATTGGTTCGAGCTGGCAAGAATTCGCAACGCCGCAAAACGCGACGGGCTTCAGGTGACTGCTGTAGCGGCCGAGCAAAAACATGCTCTGTTCAATCAGAACCTGCGCGTGGCCCGGGAAGTGGTCTCACTGTTAAAATCACTATGCGAACCCACCGCTGCCTATCTTCGCAACAGTCCGGCTGGCCCAGCAAACTAACGCTGCTCTCCCAACGATAAGCCGAACGTAAACCTGAGTGTTACCGTAGTGAGCCGATCGGTGCTAGCCGCCGATGACAGTCGGAAAGAACACTATCGCCCGTGGCTAGTGTCATTTGGCTCACAGGTATGCCTGGAGACAGTCCTCAGAGACCCTGACGTTCCGACTGAAGTAGTTCGTCCCACGTCAGCACAAACCAGAATCGGAACAGCTCACACATGCTATGCAGGCGGAGTTTTTTCATGAGCCGTCCTCGATGCTTCTCCACCGTTTTCACACTGAGCTGCAACCGATGGGCCACTGTTTTGTTGGGCATCCCGCTTGTCACAAGCTGCATCACCTGCCGCTCCCGAATTGTCAGACAGTTCAGCATTTGCGCAGCTTTGCGTTGTCGATCATAGAGCCGCTGAACGGCCTCATCAGAACAATCTCCATGCAGGGTGCCGTCGATGCCGCGAGCACCCTGAAGTTCCGCGAAATCACCCGCTCTTAAGTTTGTTGTATCCTTTAGCATCATCCCACACGACCTTTTCGATGGCTCAGCGGCTGTCAGCGCAACGCCCCATTATTGCCTGGGTGTTACACTGCATCTCGACGTCATGGTATGAGCATCCTCACAAAAACGTATGGCGGGTTTCCGACATCGACGGTTGATTCTTTCAAGGTTCCGTCAGCTGCGGAGCCCACAATCCCGCCTGAACTTCCGGAATCTCGCCCGAAGGAGGAAGCGTCGTCTTCACCGCCTCTCGCATCAGCACTGCTAGCTGTTCCACTGTTTTGCTGTGGTCTGCATGGTCTGCCAGATTTGTCAGCTCCCGCGGATCGGTGTCGTGATCATAGAGTTCTCGTCCTTTTTCACCGCCATCCCATTCCGTATAACGCCAACGATCTGTACGAAGACTGTAACCAAAATACCGACCGTCATTGGCCGGAGCCGCGCTCGACTTGCCTGAAGCTTCTACGGCCTTTTTGTTCTTCTGTTGTCCACCACCACCGCCTCGCGTCACCTGCGTCAGGGCCCAGCCGCGGCCGGTCTGAGCGTTATCCTTCAGCATCGGAACGAGGCTCTGTCCCTGCAGATTGGTCGGCGGAGTGACTCCACACAACTCGGCCAGCGTCGGGAACAAGTCAACCTGCGAAACCGGGGCAGAGACAACTCCACCGACATTGCCTGCGCCCGGTGCAACAATCAACATCGGAACCCGAGCACTCTCTTCGAACAGGCTCATTTTCTGCCACAGTCCATGCTCACCCATGTGATAACCATGGTCACTGGTAAACACGATCACGGTATTCTCGGCGAGGCCATGACGATCCAGTGACTCGATGACTCGTCCAACCTGCGCATCCATAAAGCTGATGCTGGCGTAGTAAGCCTGGCGAGCCTGACGCCGCTGCTCATCAGTCATCGTGTTCTGTTCTTTCTTCTGACTGCCGAGTCCGGCCTCCGGAATATCCGCGCGGTCAGCTTCGACTCCCTCCACAACCGGCATGGCATTGACGTCGTACATGTCGAACCAGGGACGTTGAGGAGCAACATACGGCGTATGAGGTCGAAAGAATCCAACCGCCAGAAAGAACGGACGCTGCTTGTCGCGCGCGCATCGCTCCAGCACCCAGTCCGCATCTTTGGCCATTATCGCATCGGTATGATGCTCATCGCTTTTCGGCGATGCGTACCAGCTAAGCGTTCCGCCGAATTGGTTCGGCACAAGACTGAAGATGTGCGGATGCTCTTCCAGTCGATCCACTCCGGCCGGGTTCAGTTCCAGTTCCCACGAACCCGGATCATCGTGACCATTGGTTCCAATCGAGTTCGGAACGTTGTAGTGATACAGCTTTCCGATGCGAGCCGCGAAGTATCCTTGCTGTCGAAACGCCTGCGACAGACTCAACTGGTTTGGAATCGTCTGACGAAAGATCAGACTGTTGGCCTGAATTCCTGTGCTGTTTGGATAGAGCCCGGTCAGCATCGAATTGCGACTGGGACCACACAGCGGAAACGCGCAGTAAGCTCGGTCGAATCGCACGCCTCGAGCTGCCAGCCGGTCGATATTGGGCGTCTTCACCATCGGATCGCCGTAACAGCCAAGAAGGTTATTCAGATCGTCGGAGATGATGAACAGCACATTCCGACGCTGATCGTCCGCTCGAGCCGCGGGCGAAAGGATCGCCATCAGCAAAAGAAAAGTCAGGAACTGTCGCAGCATTGATGAGTACTCCTGGAAACCAGTGGGATTGGATCAGGGACGAGGTTAATCCGGCGAAACACGCATCGCAGTTTGAGATTGCCCATGCGAAAAGAAAAGTCTCCGCGTCAAGATGAGCTCGGTCTTTTGCCGCAGCACGTTGACATCCATGGCCGTCTGCTACACCATCCGTATAAGCAGACCGTTGTTTTCGTTGCTTACCGCCCAGCCGGATGCGACTCCATCGACGAGAATCAAGAAGGGCAGGGCACTCGACAACGCCAGGCCTGCTGACGCGTTACCAAAGATCCCGCCTCCGTTGTTCGCCTACCGGAATCTCACTATGACTCTGTCCCGATCAACTATTCACGCCGCTTTGGCTTGCCTGGCCATTGCGATTTCGGTGGCTCCGGAGGCCCAGGCTCAGACGCGATCCGCCGGACTGCTGAACTTCAGCAGCGATGGAAGTCTGGTCGCGTGCTCCAATCGTGATAGCGGCTCCGTAACGATCATGAGCTGGCCCGGGTTGAAAGTGCTTCACGAAACACCCGTCGGTTCACACCCCGAAGGCGTCGCCTGGATTGGCAGCTCCAAAAATCTGGCTTGCTGTGTTTATGGCGACGACAAGGTTGTCATTCTGAACGGTGAAACAGGCCAGATTACGAAAACGATCGACGTATTCGACGAGCCCTATGGTGTCGTCAGCAATTCCGACGGCAAGTCGCTGTTTGTAACGCTCGAGTATCCCGGTCAACTTCTGAAGATCAACTCGGAGACTGGTACCGTCGACGCATCATGGGCAGCCGGACAAATGCCGCGCGGTCTCGCGATCAGCGCGGACAACAGCTTTCTGCTGGTGACGGAGTATCTGACCTCGCGACTTCTGAAAGTCTCCGCGACTGACGGAAAGGTTGAGCAATCCTGGGATGGCGCATCGACAGATAACTTAAGCCGCCAGGTCGTTCTGGCACCGGGCGATCAGAAAGCTTACTTCACACATATTCGTTCTCGAGTTACAGCGGCACACGGCAACGGTTCGATCTTCCCCTATGCGTCCGTCGCGCGTCTGACCGGTGAAAAAGCCGGGACTCGATTGCGAGTTCCCATGGACTCACTGCGAGGTGCTCGTGTCACTGCCAATCCGTGGGACTGCGATGTGTCTTCCGATGGTAAGCAACTGGCAGTTGTCTTCGCTGGCACTAACGATCTGTACTTGTGCCGCATTGTGGGCGACGACTTTGTGGAACTGGACTACGACGGCGGCCTGCGACTCGGCAACAATCCCCGCGCAGTTCGTTTCGCTCCGGACGGCAAGTCTGTTGTGATCTACAATGCGCTCGACTTTGAAGTGGTCGAATACAGCCTTGCAGACGGCAATCCAAAAGCTCGTGTCGTGGTGACAAAGAACCCGCTGGGAGAAGAGC
>CANHVD010000584.1 GCA_947463775.1 Planctomycetaceae bacterium
CCCACAGCTCTGGCTTCTTTCCCAAGCGCTCATCCCACGCGGCGGAAGAACTAAATGGTGAGCCCCCGCCTTACAAAACATTCAGACTCAAGAAATGCGTCTCCGTAAGCATCCGCCGGCCTGAACCAAGTTTATTCGGCAGAGGTCTGTTCTGCGGCTTCCGAGTTCATCTGGGCCAACTGCTCCTGCATAGACCGACGAGACATCCGGTAAAAGGCGATGCCGAAGCCGGTGAAGACAGTCGCTGGCATCCCCAGCATAAAAAGAATGCTGTACATGTAGGCGCGAGGACGGAGGGAATCGGTTTCGTTGGCATTCTTGCAGCCGGGGCAGGCCTGCACTTCCGACGATACCAGTCCGCTGGCGCTGAGCATCGCCAAGGTCATCATTACGATTCGCATCAGCTTCTTCATAACGGCAATCTCCGACATCAACAACCTGCACTCAATCACAACAAACACATCAACCGAAATGTCTTTTTTTGATCTTCAGGATTCTGAACTCAAAATGCGACGAGGCGAAATCATTTCGGCCAATGGTACAACATTCCATAGATCACAACACCTGTGATCGACACAAACAACCAGATCGGGAAAGTGATTTTTGCCAGTCGGCGGTGTTCCGGCCAGCGTTCTCGCCACGCATGCACAAAAACCCTGATCGCAAGAATGGGAACAAAAACGGCCAGAATCACATGGGGAATCAGAATACTGCGGTAAACCAGCGTGGCCGTTTCTGAACCGACAAAGGCTCGCCCACGTTCACCAGTAAAGTGATGCAAAGCCTGGTGATATGTCAAATAGCAGGCCAGAAATACGACAGAGAACAGAAACGCCGTGATCATCAAATTCCGATGCAGAATCCTTTTCTGACTCTTAATGGCAATGAGCCCTGCAACCAGCAATAACGTGCAACATGAATTCAGCGCGGCGTTGATTGAAGGAAGACGAGAAACCCAGAGCGGCAGTTTCTGTTCGATTTGCTCGTTCCGCTCAGACGCTGCCGCTTCTGACACTGCGCTTTTGTCGGCTGCATCTACGGCAGCGGGATCACTCCGGTCGCTGTTTTTTTTTTCGTCAGAGGTCGCGGCGTCAGACTCGGGAGTAGTTGCACCGTCTGAACCGGCTTCCGACTTCTCCTCCTCAACAGTTTCTTGGCTGCCGCCTACCGGGGCGACTGAGAACGACAACCCGGGAACACTTCCGATCACCGGACTGCCCGATACAGCTGGTCCTGGAACAGGAAAATCGTCCTTGCCCTCAATGACCCGCCGCAGCTTTACAACATGGTCCGGATCTGTCATCAGATATGTGGCAACAGGGACGCCTTCTTCGTTTATCAGCACAGCCCGATTGGAATGAGCGACCTCAAAGCCGGGCTTGCGAGCTTCACCGAGATTGGGTTTCACGTACTGAGTAAACCCGGTTCGGATCAATTCGTGAATGGTATTCTCGTCCCCTGTCAGGAACTTCCACCGAGCATGATCCGCGCGAAACGTTTCAGCGTAGGCTTTCAAGACTTCAGCCGTGTCATAACTGGAGTCGACCGAAAACGTCACGAACTGAAAATCCGGATTGGACTCCGCCACCCGTCGATGCAGGTCGGATACATTACGAGTAATCATCGGGCAGGTTTCAATGCAACGCGTGAAGACGAAACTAGCCAGCCAACGCTTGCCCAGCAGACTTTCGCGGCTCACCGTGCCGCCCATGCATTCGGGGAACTCAAATTCCGGCAATTCTCGTCGTGGAAAATTGATCACAACCGAGGCGGTTGAGGCTTCTGCGGGTGCGGCTCCGTCGGCGGAGGCGGAAGGTTGCGAGTCACTGGCTGGGTTTGTCTTGTCGTCAGACTTCTGCAGGACGAGTTTCCAAGTTGCCGCAAGGACCAACAGCCACAAAACACTCCCCAAAAGAAAGCTGAATGTCGACATCCCGGAGCGACGGCAAAGATTTGCAATCGAAACGTTCGTCTGTGGAAGGTTTGAAGGGATAATCATGGCTTCAATCTTGTTCTGCGGGAAGATTTCCGTGAGCCGCTTTTGGCCAGTATGAGCGACTTCGAACCACAATGGATGCAGTCTTCGTGCGACTCGGAAGACACTGTGATACCGCAGATTATAGACGGATCTGGCTGCAGAGGGTCACGTCGCCACGATTTTCCCGCTCTTTGCGTTGGCGACTCTCGTTTTTCGCTTTTTGCACGCGAAGCACATCCAGAAAATCGAGTTTTCCCTGAGGGACTGGCTTCGTAGGAACTTCTGCAAAACCCACATTCGCTTCGATTATCACCAGGAATATGGCCAACGAGAATCGATCTTCGTATGCGGCCTATTCTTTAAGCGACCCAAATCGAGCCGGCGTATCACACGAAACATCAAACCTTCCGTTGCGATCCCACGGCGTCAGAATTGCGTCCCGCGGCGCCGACCACTGCACCCGCGACCGCTCAACCCATCAACCCTGACAGGTGCGATGGCCGAGCTAAGATCACAGGCGCGCCCGCGCTGAAAAGCAAAGATAACCAGACCCTTCAATGTTCCGGCTGATGACTAAGCACAAACTGCAGTTCAATATAGCGGCGAAAATCATCGCAGGTGCGAAAATCGAAGTGTGACGCTGGACGATGCTCCCCAAAAGCAAGCGTTGAGGGAGTCAGCCACGCAGCTGGCGAGTGCTGAATCAGGTCTTCGACCAACAGCCGAAAGTTGGCCGCCGATGATGGCGCGATCCGATCAGCCAGGTACTCGTAACTGACCTCATCGCTGGCAATACAAATTGCAGGCTGTCCGTTACGTAACACGATCCAGACTTCCGGTCGATGACGAGGACTCACCTTGATCGAACTGTTCCACGAACGATGCGAACTTCCGGATGCCACCAGCGGAAGCGATCGAAATCCAGACGGAGCTGTCGATGGAACAACACCAACACTGATCACCGCCACATCCTGCCACGACCACCCCTGTGTTCGTCCTCGGGAGTCAGTCGTTTCCAGAGCATCATCGAAAACATTGATTCGATGCGGTCGCTGCACATGAAGCAAATCGGGAATTTCGCTTGCGGGGACCGCAATAGCCTTCAGTCCCGCTGCAGAGAGACGTTCAACAACTCCCTCGGCAATTTCGCGACTACAACTGCCGGGAATGATTCCGGGAAGCGAACGAGCCGTTTGGAGAGCAGTCAGACGATCCATCTCTGGAAGCCCCGTCAGGATCTCTTCCAGAGATTCCATATCACCGGGCACACTAAACGCGGCAATCCTGTAATCAACGGGAACGACAGCCGCACCACTTGAAACTGTTGTCTCTTCATCTAATGACATCGCTTCACCCTGTTTCTGTGTACCCAGCCCGTCACTTCAACAGCAGCACGGGACACTCGCATAAAACCGAAACTTTGTAACTCAGCGTTGCCCACGTTTCAGCAATGTGTTCGGGATCAATTCGGTGGGAACACATCACGATCAAATCAACCTTATGATTTGCAGCGAACGACAGGATTTCCTGCAGTCTGTCCCCAACATGAACTTTAAACTCACACTCAATTAACGCTTCCTGAAAACGACAAGCCAATTGCTCCAGATCAGATTCGGCACGCTGACCGACCTGAGCATAAAACTGCCGCGTCTCCTCATCAGGCCCATCAGGCCCCGCCTCAATGGCTTGCACAACATGCAGCAGTGAGACAGAAGCCTTATTCTGCACAGCCATCTCAAATGCAACATCCAAAGCCGTATGGCTCCTTACAGCGGTTTCAAGAGGCACAAGGATGTGGCGAAAGCGAGGCTGCATAGTGGTTAGTCAGAGCAACAGAGTGGGGCGAAACATTTGTTGAAGCGGCCTTAGCGCACGTGGTGGAAGCCTGACCATCACGGGCGAGACTTCATCTCATGGCACCGATATGCGGTCTAGCAATCCCGGTGCCAATTCGATTCAGTCGGCGGCAGTGCGGGTTGTGCAGTACAGAACGTGCTGAATTGACGAATTCGGGTGACGGAACCCTGTGCAGAATCGCACGGTGGCTCCAGAGACGCACAGCGGACTGCATCAACGAAAACAGGGTTCAGGCAGAAAGCCTGAACCCTGTTGAGTTTAGCCCCAATGAACAGAACGCTCTTTAATCCGGCACCATCGATCGAAACGGAGTGGCCCACTGCGTTGGACGCCACGAGACGGATTCGTCGGTGTGCCTTGCCTCTGGAAGCTATCCTGGCGCACGGTCGGCGTTTAGTCTTCATGCATTCTTAAAGATGCCTGGGAGCCCGCACCGATTCTTCTCAGGCGTGCTTATCGCGCCCCGGCTAACTCGTGAAACACGATGATTGAAGGATTGCCGACCGCTGCATAATTGCCCGTGAAGACCAGCTCGCCGGTC
>CANHVD010000585.1 GCA_947463775.1 Planctomycetaceae bacterium
AACGCAGCACAGCCCGCAATGATTGCACGACGGATCGTGCTCGTTTCATAGAAGAACAGAAAGAACGCGACACCGAGCGTCGTGACCAGCCCGATGGCCATCGAGTTGTTATCGAGACTTGCGAATCCCTGCTCCCACAGATAGTTGTATCCGCTGAAGTAGTAGCGATTCAGTTCTAACGAAACATATCCCTGGCAGACAACAATCACCCAGGCCAGTCGTCGCAGATCGACTGACGATTGCACCGTGGTAATCCCGACCAGAAATGGCAGTACAATCTTTGATTGCTGTTCCACGAAGTACCACGCGTGGGTCGGACTGTCTGCACTCAACGCAAGGAATACGCTCCACAGCCAATAACCCAGGAGCAACAACACCACTCGGCGAGCAGGTCCCAGATTCCAGTTGCCGCAGCAGCGCACGAACCAGTTGAGCAGCATCGCCGATGCCACGATCATACTGAAACGGCCGCCCTGAATATGGCTGCTCCACAAAGCATCCGGACGCAAAACCGCCAATGCAACGTAAACAAGGAAGCCGTGATAGGGGCGAATGAATGACGCCGATACACCCAGCAGAGTCAGCAGCCAGGTGAAGATTAGACCCTTCATTTGGCTACCCCCGATTCCAATTTCTGTGTTTTCTGCCGACATTCCAGCATTCGATCCAGAGGCGACAGGCAGTGATCCCACGAATGGTGCAACTGCACAAACGCCGCGCCGGCCATGCCAAGTTCCTGCTGGAGATTCCTGTCCGCAAAAACACGCGAAACTGATTCAACCCATTCGCTTGCGACGTCAGCCTGAAGCAGGTGCAGACCGGGTTCCGCAGCCAATCCCTTCAGAGGGGCCGGTGAACAAATCACAGGACGACCACAGGCCATCGCTTCCAGAACTTTATTCTGAATACCTCGGGCGATGTGCAGCGGGACAACAGCACACGTCGACCGATGCAGCCACGGGCGCACATCCGGAACTGATCCTGTAACTTCAACGCCTGGCACCGCGGCCAATGCCCGAACCTCTGCCGTTGGTGACTTACCAACGATTCGAAAGACCGCGTGTGGATAGCGACCACGAATCTGAGACCAGACATTGCGAACAAACCAGATCGCGGCATCCGCATTGGGTTTGTAATTCATTACGCCAACAAACACGCACGAACATTCATCAACGTGAACATTCGTCGAAGGAGCAAAGTAGATCGAGTCAACTCCATTGCCCACGGCTTTGATTTTGTCCGTCTGGCAAAATGATCGAAACAGATCACGTTCCGCGTCACTGACGACAAGCAATTGCTCACATCGTCTGGCCAGTCGCTTCTCCACAGCTCGCAGACGCTTGCCTTCGAGCTTGTAGATCAGCGACATCGGAAACCGAGCTGCCTTTGAATAGTCAAACCACTTCTGGCTGTCGACGTCGATCAGATCAACCCATTGCACAGGACGTGCCAGGTATTCTCGCTTCAGATACCCGGCAATCCCCGATGAGGAAGCCATCACCGCGTCGTATTCTTCTGACTCACTCCAGTCGTCCAGC
Organism: Planctomycetaceae bacterium; assembly: GCA_947463775.1. GTDB lineage: Bacteria > Planctomycetota > Planctomycetia > Planctomycetales > Planctomycetaceae > SXXK01. The sequence continues at coordinate 1,539 of CANHVD010000585.1, forward strand.
AACGTCCGCATCGACGCACAGTCGAACAGACCCTCGGTGACTGTATTACCAGTCAGCAATGAAAACAGTCCGGTAACGTATCTTTGTTTTCCGCTATGAGGAATCACGGCCAGGCGTCGGGTGACTCTTTGCAGTTCCTTCATCGTTTCGTCGCTGACGGGTTCATCAGCCAGACAGGCCAGATCCACATTCGCCCGAGTCGACAAATAGCGCAGCACATTCCACGTACGAATTCGATCACCGCGATCGGGTGGCCAGGGAACTCGATGAGTAATGTAAAGGACGCTGGGACGCATGGATTTCTTCAACGGAGTCTGATTCCTTGCGGACTTGTTCGTATTCTTTTTCTGTGTTGCCAATAAGTTCAGTTGCTGGCAACCATCGTTTCGGAAGACTTCTGGGCACGGTCGACGACCACGTCGTTGTGCCCGCTCCAGGGCTTGATCAAAACGTCTGTCATCGCTCCAAGTCGAAACTCGGTCAACATTTTTGACAACTTGGGTGCCATCGTTTTCAGGTTCTGATAGTGTCGAAAGCGTGACTTCAGAGAAGCGGCAATTCGCGGTTGATCCACATCCACTTCCCACGGATGCAGGTAAACATTGAGTGGTCTTTGCTGCTTGCGAATCTGATGTAGTAGTCGCGAGGTCACAGCCCACGGGAACAGTCGCAGATAACCACCGCCACCGACGGGAATCGTCATTCCGGCAACTTTGCATGTCATGCCGGGAAACTCATGAATCTGTCCGACTCGCGTCGCGATGATATGAGGAGAAGTCGGTGAGCCCGGAATTCCGTAGCGATCATGGTGAACCGGATAAATGCTGGAGTCAATCTGGAAGCCTTCTTCAATCAGAATGTCCAGAGCCCACAGGGATTTTTCCGTGATGGAAAAACTGGGAGCTCGATGCAGCTTCACAGGGCTGCCGGTAATCCATTGCAGACAATCGCGAGCTTTGATCAGATCACTGCGAAAGCGTTGTGGACCGAGTTCATAAATGAGCTGATGCCAATAGCTGTGACATCCGATCTCATGCCCGGCCGATTGAATTTCGCGGACTAGATGCGGATAACGATCGGCCACCCAGCCAAGGATAAAGAACGTTCCACGAGTCGAATGCTTCGCCGCAAGTTCCAGAATCGTCCGTGTGCTCTGTTCGACTCGACAGACGTAATGATCCCAGTTCTCCGGACGGATCACGGATGCGAACGCCGAGACGTGAAAGTAATCTTCCACGTCTACCGTGAATGTGCCGTCAAGTTGTGGGATCGAAGGTGTCATAGGCGTGTTTGGTTTTCGCGTTTCGGTTATCAGACCAGCCCCACCGGGGTAAACCCGGTGCATAAGAGGCCATGACTACTGAACCATCCGCACGACTTCCTGCTGATATCCATAGGTCTGGCGCTGGAAGTCTGAATCCGCACCAACCATGATGGCTCCCAGCAGTGGAACCTGCAGACTTCGCAGAGAATCGCGAGCCTGAATCACGTATTGAACTCGACTGTAATCTTTGCGAGTTGCCAGGAGCACGATGTCCGCGTTCTGTGCGATCATTGATGGCTCTGCGACAAACAGCAAAGGAGAGGTGTCAATGATGACGAAATCGAAGCGAGCTTTGAGTTGCTGAATCAGGTTGCGTCCACCGTCAACCGCCAGCAACTGCAGAACTCGCTGATCCACCTGACCGGCCCCGATAAAGGACAGGCCTGGAGCTTGCGTCTGCTGACGAATTTCATCCAGAGTTTTCTCGCCTCGCAGGAATTCACTGAGACCTGGTCCCTGCTGTCCTTCCACCATCAGATGCGCGGAAGGACGACGGAAGTCACAGTCAACGAGCGCCACTCGCTTGCCTGTACGAGCCAGACTTGCAGCCAACTGACAGGAAACTGTCGTCTTGCCTTCGTTGGCTGACGCACCGGCGATCAAAATCGAAGCCGAACGAGCAGGATCAATATGACGCATCAGGAATGTTCGCACCACGTCCATCGATTCCGTGACCGCGCGGTTCCATTCGTCGTAGTCCACTTTACCCGCGAAGATTCCAAGGCCCAGCAGACCGCCGCGATCCGGTGACGGAATCGTTCCGACCAGTCGCATGCCAACTTCGCCCGAGATATCCGTGGCCGCACCAATGCGGTACGACAACCATTCCACCAGTGTAAATCCGCAAACGATACAGCCCAGAGCAGCCATGCCGGCCAGCAAAGCCAATTGTGTTTTCTTCTTAACTTCCGGCTCTTCCGGAATATTGGCGTCCTGAACAACGCTGATTCGGTCAGGAGCGTAGAGTTCAATTGAACGCTGATCCTTGGTTACGCGCAGATCGTCTCGCAGCTTGATGTCTGTTTCGATTTTTCGCTTCTCTGCTTCCAGTTCAATCGTACGGGAGTTGAACTCTGTCAGACGTTCTTTCTGCTGCTCGATATCGGCGGCCAATTGATCACGCTGACGAATCAGATAATCCATGCGTGAAACAGGAGTGGCTCCTGGAGCAGCAGGATTGCCGCCACCCAGTGCCACCAGAATCTGTTGTTCCTGACGCTTCATGTTTTTCAGGTCAGGATGATCCGGGTTGCGGATCTGACTTTCGAACTGCGAAATCTTCAGACGCAGAACCATCAGTTCACGCTGCAGAGCGAGGACTGGGTTGTTGGCAATGTTTGGTTCCGCCGCTTGCGCCATCGCGCCGCCGAGTCCCATCAAGCCGTCGGCATTGATCTGATTCGGAAGTACTCCCTGCTGAGTCAATGAAGCACGCGCGGCTTCTTCAGCGCGGATACGACTGTTGACTTCACGAAGTGTTTTTGACAGATCGTCGAGATTATCCTG
>CANHVD010000586.1 GCA_947463775.1 Planctomycetaceae bacterium
GTTTGGTGGGTTTGGGACAAAACGCTGGTCCACGACCGGTCAACGGTCTGAGATTGAATGGATTACCCGCCCCACGGAAATCGGGGCTTCAGACTGGCAAAGGAGTGCCGAAACCGTGAAAAACATTGTTATCGCATTAGTTGCTGCCTTGGCAGCCGGAACCATCACCCCCGCCCTGGCTCAGGAAACTGCCAAGCCAGCTGCTGCCCCAAAGGACAACACCGCGCATCGCGTCGGTCTTGTTGACATGGCAGAAGTTTTCCAGGGCTACAAGAAGTTCGAAGACCTGCGAACTGAGCTGTCTGCAGAAATCGAAAAGAGCGACGCAGAAGCGAAGCTCATGGTCGAAAAAATGCAGAAGATGCAGACTGAGATTCAGGAGCTGAAGCTGGCTCCAGGCACACCTCAGTACGATCAGGCTGAGAAGAGCCTGCTGGACGCCAAGGGCGAATTCGAAGCCTTCCGCGCAGCAACACAGCGCAAGCTGGCTCGCCGCGAATCGGAAATGTTCAAGGTCATCTACGCTGACACGACCAGCATGGTCAAGAAGTACGCTGAGTACGCCAAGTACACTGTAGTGATTCGATTCGACCGCAAGGACATCGACGAGAACACTGCACCAGCCGAAGCTGTCCAGCGCATGAACAAGCAGGTTGTTTACTACCGAGCAGACGATGACATCACTGACGTTGTTCTCTCCACACTGAACAAGCAGTATGAAGGATCAGCCGCTGCTGGTGCTGCAAAGCCAATCCGCCAGACAAGCGGTGCAGCTGCAGGCAAGCCATCTGCTAACTAGTTCTGCTGTTGAAAACCTGTGACTGAACTCCGGCAGTGGAAACGTTGATTCGCTCCACTGCCGGTTCGTTGAATATTCATTGCTCGGTGTTAATTGAGGCCGGGTGTTCGCGGGTTAAGTCCAGCGAATAGCCTCAATCCTCCCCGCTCACTGAATAAAACTCACTTCGCTACGATGGGGGACGCGATGCTTATGAGTTGTGATGCTACTGTTCAGCCTCGCCAGCAGACGCTGGCACGGACCGCGATGATTTCCGGTCGAGGGCTGTTTCACGGCGTGGAAGCCCGCCTTCGTCTTCTTCCCGCTGAACCGGGTTCCGGAATTCTCTTTCGTCGAGTCGATCTCGCGGGCAAGCCGGAAGTGAAGGCCCATGTGGACAACGTCACGTCAGCTCCTCGACGCACGGTCCTCGCCGCCTCGAATGGCGCCTTCGTGGAAACTACCGAACATCTGATGTCAGCGTTGGCCGGTTTGCAGGTCGACAACTGCATCATCGAAATCAACGCACCTGAAGTGCCTGCTGTCGATGGCTCCTGCCTGCCATTCTGCGAAGCGATTCTGGAAGCGGGCCTGAATATCCAGTCGGCTCCTCGTGATCTTCTGATCATCGACGAATCTCAGGGCGTCAACGATCGAGCTGGCGAACAGTGGATTGAGATCATTCCGTCTTTCGATGGATCAACCACGATTGATTATCGCCTTGACTATGGTCCACAGACGGCCATTCCATCTCAGTCTTTCTCCGTGAGCATGACGCCGGAGATCTTTCTGAAAGAGATCGCTCCGGCTCGAACCTTTGTCCTGAAGAATGAAGTTGAAGCTTTGCAGATCATGGGATTCGGCAAGCATCTGACAGGCAAAGACCTGGTTGTCTTCGATACCGATGGATCTGTGATTGATAACAAGCTTCGCTGGCCTGATGAGCCGGTTCGGCACAAGATACTGGACTGCATCGGAGATCTGGCCTTAAATGGTCAGATGTTTGTTGCTCGAGTTGTCGCGCGTCGAAGTGGTCACAAATTGAATCATGTCATGGCCAAGACACTGTCGACGATAACCTTACGCCAACCCGAACTTCAATGGGCCGCATGACCTTTCGTTGGATGTGACCTCGGAGCGACAGGATGTCAGCTCCCCCCACCTGGTGATGAACCACCACAGAATACTCTCCGGCAGACACCCGATCAGGATGATCAACATGGAAACAAAAATCTCCCCGATGTCACAAGTCGACCCGAAGGCAAAGATCGGCGAAGGCGTCGTGATCGGTCCATTCTGCGTCGTGGGACCGGAAGCTTCCATCGGCAGCGGAACAGTTCTGCATAGTCATGTCGTGGTGATCGGTTCGACATCAATTGGTTGCAACAATCAGTTCTGGCCGAACTGTGTTATCGGTGGCGATCCTCAGGACGTGAGCTGGCAGGAGTCGGACACGGAGATCATCATCGGCGATAACAACATCTTCCGAGAAGGCGTCACGGTGAATCGTGGTGCTGAAAAAGAAGACGGGATTACTCGGATCGGCAACAATAATATGTTCATGGCCAATAGCCATGTGGCTCACAATTGCCGGATCTTCAATAACGTGATTCTGGTGAATGGCGTTCTCCTGGGTGGCCATGTCCATGTCCACGACGGAGCGATCGTTTCTGGAAACTCTGTCGTTCATCACTTCTCCACACTGGGTCGTCTAAGCTTCGTCAGTGGTGGCTGCCGTGTTCCTCACGACATTCCTCCATTTATGCTGGCGGCCGGTAGTGATGATCCAACATTGAAGACGATCAACATCGTCGGTATGCGTCGAGCAGGAATCTCCAACTCCACGATCGATACGGTCAAGGAAGCCTTCCGTCTTCTTTACCGCCGCAATCGTCCGCTGGATGAAGTTCGCCAGCATTTCGACGAAACACTGCAGGGAACGATTCCGATGGAATTGTCCATGCTGCTGAACTTCGTAGAGAACCAGCGAGCCGGTAAACTGGGACGCGCACGTGAAGCGGTGCGAAACAAACCAGCAGCCGCAGAATCACAGAACCATTCTTCACAGGAACGCAAGGCCGCATGAATCGGGTCAAAGTCGCAGTCGTTGGCGTCGGAGCACTCGGGCAGCATCATGCTCGGATTCTTTCGACGATGGAGAATGTTGAACTTGTTGGCGTCGTGGATTCACGCGAACAACAGGGACGAAGCATTGCGGCCAAACATCAGACTCAGTGGTTCGCCACGGCTGAAGAAGTGCGTCCACTTATCGACGGCGTAGTCATCGCCGTTCCTACCGTTCTGCACTACGAAGTCGCTCGGCCATTTCTTGAAGACGGCATAGCCGTGATGATCGAGAAACCTTTGGCCGACGGCCTTGAGGCGGCTCGCGCACTGCAGGGGTTGGCCACATTTCGCGGGGCTGTATTGCAGGTCGGACACGTCGAACGCTTTAATCCTGCGTTTGAAATTCTGCAGCAGCGAGTTCAGCAGCCGATGTATATTCGCTGTCAGCGAGTGAGCCCCTACACATTTCGGTCGACCGACATCGGTGTCGTGCATGACCTGATGATTCACGACATCGATCTTGTGCTGGCTCTCACGGGAGATTCAGTGACCAGCGTTGATTCATTCGGCGCCGTCACGATCGGCCCGAACGAAGACATGGCGGTCGCTCGATTGCGAACGAGTTCTGGAGTGATTGCCGACATCACTGCCAGCCGAATGAATCCCACGGCTGAACGGACCATTCAAGTCTGGGGTCGAAGTGGATTTGTGTCAGCCGACCTGCAGACTCGCAAAGTGTCTGTCTGGCAACCGAATCCTCTGCTGGCTGAACGACCATCGATGGTGCATGACATCGTCGCGGCGACTCCGAATCCACTGACTCTGAAAGATGAAGTCTTTACGAAGTGGATCAATAACGAACAGCTTCAGGGTTCTGCTGCGGATGCTCTGACGGCAGAACTGCTCGACTTCGTGCATTGCATCCGCACCGGCTCACGTCCTCGAGTTTCCGGCGATGCGGCCGTCAAAGCGATGGAAGTCGCCGATCGAGTTCTCGCGGGAATGCCTAAGTTTTCGTGGCAGACCGGGTCCATGCCGGATGCTGTTCGCAAGGCGGCCTAGCCAGAATGTCTCGAACCGTCTTGCGTGGTGGCCGTGTTTACGACCCGATCAACGGAGTTGACGGCGAGTTGCGAGACGTCTGGATGCAGGACGGTCGCATTATCGCGGCCCCCGAGAATCCGGATGTTCGAGCCGAAATCATTGTTGACGTGACGGGCATGATCATCATGCCGGGCGGTGTCGATATGCACTGTCACATCGCCGGTCCCAAAGTCAACACCGCTCGCAAAATGCTGCCGGAGCAGCGTCGACGTGCCCGAGTCATGGCTCGCACGAATCTGACTCGCTCCGGAACTCTGGGCACTGTCCCCAGCACCTACACGACAGGTTATCTGTACGCAGGCCTGGGATACACAACAGCTTTTGATGCGGCTGTCCCACCAATTGGTGCAAGACACGCCCATGACGAGCTTCAGGATACTCCCATCATCGACAAAGGCTTCTATGTGATGATGGGCAA
>CANHVD010000587.1 GCA_947463775.1 Planctomycetaceae bacterium
ACGTCAGAGTATCTGGCGTCGCTGGCGCGGATTCAGTCGCGGCTGAGAATTGAGATTAGTCGAGCGCTGGTTCATTCGCGACAGGTGCAGTTGCGTTTGCATCACGAATACGAAGCCGTCTCCGCCGCACCAGCGGCTTCAATTCTGACTGATCGATTTCTGCATCGGCTTCCCGAACTTCAGCAGACTCTTAACAGCGACGTGGCGGCCGCATTCAACGGAGATCCTGCGGCAAAGACTCCTGAAGAGATTGTGCTCTGCTATCCCGGCATCGAAGCGATTACCATTTATCGAATTGCGCACGAGCTTTTGACGCTGGGCGTTCCTTATCTGCCACGGATCATGACAGAGTGGGCTCATCGCGATACCGGCATCGACATTCACCCGGGCGCTAAGATTGGCCCGGCATTCTTCATCGATCACGGCACAGGCGTAGTCATTGGAGAGACCTGCGAAATTGGTGCAAGCGTGACCCTTTATCAGGGCGTCACGCTGGGAGCCTGGTCGTTTCCTCGCGACGAAGACGGGCAACTAATTCGCGGCACTAAGCGGCATCCTACGCTGGAAGATCGTGTCACGATCTACAGCAATGCAACGATTCTTGGTGGCACGACAGTCATCGGAGCCGGGTCTCAGATTGGTTCCAGCGTGACCCTGAGCCGCAGTATTCCTGCGAACACCATTGTGACGATCGAGAAGCCATCACTGCGATTCCGCGAAGCGGCCTGAAACCAGCGATTGTCCCGCACCGTGTCGAGAGATCATCAGCCGACGGCAACGCTGAGTTTTCTTTCCGGTACTGAGCCGGGCCAGTGCTCTTCAACCGCGAAGTGCGGACGTACGATGTCCATGACTTCATGAATCTGGTCTTCAGTCATGTTCTTCTTCCACGCCTCCATCGGGGACTGTTCATTTCCCCGGACAGAAAAGTACGTGTACTTTTTGCCAAGAAGGCTGCGGATATCGAACTTCGGCTGTGAGGACTTCAACAGGAAAGTTTCAACGGCCGGATCAAAGGAAAGTCCCAGCCAATCGAAGACTTTGGCCCACTCCTCCAGCGGATTGCGTACCAAATCACAGTAAACCACGGTCCGAGTTCGCATCCGGCTGTTCTGATATTCACGGAAGATAAGAGTATCAACCAGCCAGTTAACCGCCAGAACACCCGCTGGCGACATCTGTGCCAGCGTATCCGGAGTTATGCCGACTGGCTCAAGGTACTCTGAATAAAGTGCCCAGACGTTGGCTGGATCGGCACTGTTGGCCGCCATGACTCCCATTTTGATGCCTCGCAGCCATGAACTGACTACGCCACATGGATGACGCAGCAGCAGAATGGCATCAGCATTGATCGCATCCAGAACTCTGTCGAGATGAGGGAACGGTCGATTCTTGATGATGAGGCGATGTTCATTGGTCAAGTTGCCAGTGGCCATATACTCAAAGGCCGGCTTCAGGACATTGCAAGCACGGGCTGACATCCATGCGGCCGTTCGAATCGATGCGGGTGCCTTCAAAAAGTCTTTGCGAAAGAACGGCGGCTTATGTGTTTCAATACAACCTTTGATGGCCGTAGATACAAGGAACTCTGCATCGGCATCGGTTCCTTTGCCGTCCTTTAGTCGCTCCAGCAGATCGACCAGCGATTTGTCTTTGGAAAGCTGATAAAACGGCTCATGACTTCCACAGATAGCAGGGTGCGAATCCAGAACTTTCAACGCCCATGAAGTGCCACCACGAGCACTGCCAGCCAGAAGGACACAACGAGCCAGTTTGGATTTACTGCTGTCAGAGGATTTTGATTGAACAGAGCCGGTTCCAGCGACAGTTGAGAGCATGGCCTGATTCTTCGAAAGAGTTTTCTTGTGATGTTGGAAAACGGCAACATCGCACCGTCGTAGTGAGCAGGCAATTTCGGGGGCAATTCGATGCCCTAAGGCGTTGGTCAGACACGGACAACTCGTCCGACATCGAGAACTTAACACATGTTGAATTGCCGATTGACACTCCTCGAAGATATTTCAGACATCGAGGGATTATTCTGCTGAGGAACGTCCTGAAATGTACCGCTGTTGTGCTCAGACCATGGTCTTGGCACTCCAATCTGCACACGTCTGCAGAATCGATACATTCGGATCGCCACACTATGGGCGTACGTGTGTCGCAACGTTCGTGGCCGGTACGTGAGAAGTCGTTGATCCAAACTGAATGGGCACGATTTACCCAGAAAGCAACGACAACCTGATGCTGCGTAGAGTACTTGGGCGAGCAATGGCGTCGAAGTTGAACGCCAGCTATTCCGGACTGATTTGCCGCCAGATGTTGAATGCTACGCCATCAGAGGCGTGTCAACGTTTGGGCTCTGATATTGGCAGTCGCTTCTTTTCGGAACTGACATTCTCCGGCACGAAAACATCGGCTGCATGAGTGGCTTCCGGGGAGGACTCCATCGAAAGCTCTGTCGATAACTTCGGCTGCAATATCTCCGGATCGGGTTTCAGGTCGTTGTCCAGAATCATGATCTTCTGCCAGATCTTGCGGCTGATTCCATTCGTCAGCGTTTCGATGTCATTCACCGACTGCAAGACCACGCTGTCGGAATTGCTCTGAGCGTACAAAGCGGCAAGTTTTCCGACGAGTGATAACATCTCGGTGCAGTAATCAAGATATCGCGTCAATTGATAAGCGGTCAGTGTTCGCTGCGGCGAAGAAGGCGTTCGATTGCCGACGCCCGCAATGACCTGACTGGGATCCTTCGTAAGCTGATGCATGTCGATCACATGCGAGATCGCTCGCAATTCATTGACGGCCGAGAGGACTCTCGATCGCTTGATGCGAGATTCCAGAGTGACAAGAAACAACAACGCTGCACCCAACAGAAACACTGCGTTGGCGGCCGCTTCAAGATCCTGGATTTCTAAACCACCGGCTTCCACTTTCAACTGCTTTAAGACCTGCCAGCCAAGGTACATCGCGAAACCGATCACGACGAACACCGCGATTCGAATCCACGCGTGTGGTCTGGATAGCCAGTTGATTCGCCCCGTGGTTTCCTCGGCAATCGATAACAGCTCAACACAAACCCGATTAAGGCTGGCTCCCGGAAAGCGTTCTTCTATACGATTGGACAATGTCCGCAGTGTGGCAATCGTCTTCTCGGGATCCAGTGATCGATACATTCAGGGCTCACATGAAAGACCAAGGGTGTCTCAGGTTGAAACAGCGCGGCGCAGAATGCTGCAGAGATTTCTATGGCAGACAGAAGGATACCAGTTTCCCCGACTTAACGGAAAACACCCGTTCACAGATCAGTCAATTCCCGGGCACCGGCTGGAATCAGCGAAGTTTCCCCATTGAATCCTGCAGAAAATCGAGGGTTCGACCTGCTTGATCACCTTTGCACCCGTGCCGTCTATCACACATCATCGCAACAAACGCGGATGAAAACTGGAGGCGCGGAGTTTTGGCATACGAATTGCCTTGCACTGAGTCGTTGACCTGCAAGTCATGGCCCGCCTTGCAGGACTCAATATCAGGAGCGGCCTGGTTACCCAGGCCGCTCTTTTTGTTGTGCACGACTATCCTGTTTATCCTGCGCTATTCCAGCGTCATCATCCAGGTGATCAAATCCGCCATGGCCTGAGAATCAAGATTCTTCTCAAGTCCTTCCGGCATCAAGGATCGCCCGGTGTCTCGCAGAACTTCGAGTTCCGATCTCAGCAGTGTCGTCTCCTTCGCTTCGGCTCGACGCAATGTCAGGCTGCCGGCAGACTCTGAGACCAGCACACCGTTGTGAGTCGTGCCTTCGATTGTGACCGCGACATAGTCTCGCCAGGCCGGATTGACTTCTCGATTCGGATCCAGGACGTTCGTCAGAATCGCTTCCGGACCGCGATTTTTCATCGTGGCCAGATTTGGCCCAACTTGATTTCCGACGGTGCCAATCTGATGGCAAGCAGAGCAGTTTTGTTTGAACAATGCTGCCCCTTTTTCGCGATCGCCTTTCAGCGTCAGCGAGACCTGATAAGCCCGAATAACTTCATCGCGAGATGACCCGGCCATGGATTCCAGCAACTTGATCGCTCGTGAGCGTACACCTTCGTCCGGAAGATCCGTCAGTCGTTGCACGTCCGTCTGAGTTAACGTCGTTTTCGGCAACGTTCCCGCGGTGATGGCATCCAGCAACATGATGCTCCATGATGCTCGGCTCAACAAACCGTCACGAACTCGTTCCGCCAGCTTTGGTGACAACCCCGGCCAGCGAGCCAGTAATTCCTTAGCGACGCCATCGTCGCTGAATTTCACCAGTGTCGCCAGAGCCGCATTCTGCACGGCAGGTGGTTGAGTACTCTCCAGTGAAC
>CANHVD010000588.1 GCA_947463775.1 Planctomycetaceae bacterium
GAATTTGCTCCACCCGCGACAACGTTGTATCCCGAACCGACAGTGATTGTGTCAGCGCCGCCGACGAGTCCATTCAGACTGGACACAACCGTCGTGCCCGTTGCGGCACCGCTGCCATTGGTCAACACTTCCAGCCGGCCTTCATCCGCCAGCACAAAGTTGCGACCGGCATCCAGCGTAATTGTATCGTTTCCAGCACCGGCGATGACTCGATTCGTTCCGTTGTTAAGAGTGATCGTGTCGCCGCTTCCCGCACCTGGATTGATGGATTCAATCAGCCGCAGATCTCCATCGGCAAAGAAGGCAACTCGACCATCATCCCCGACGATTGTATTCGTGCCGCTATTCGCCGTGATCTGATCGCTGCCAGCTCCAGCGATTACAGCATTTCTGCCATTCGTCAGAGTAATCGTGTCAGACGCACCGCCGGTGAACTGAGTGCTTTCGACTTCCAGCAGTTCGCCCGTATTGGCGAGAGTCATCATGCCGTTGTCGCCGAGCACGATCCCGCGAGCTGCCGGTGTGGTGCCGTTGACGGTGATCGTGTCAGAGTTCGCTCCGCCTCCAACCACGTTGTAGCCCGAGCCGACGGTGATGTTGTCCGTACCGCCCACGAGTCCATTCAGGCTGGAGATTGCTGTCGTGCCGGTCGGCGTTCCGCTGCCGTCAGTCAATACTTCGCGGCGACCTTCATCGCCCAGCACGAAGTTTCGGCCCGCTCCCAGCGAAATCGTGTCGTTCCCTGCACCAGCGATCACACTGTTGACCCCGTCACTCAGCGTGATCGAATCATTCCCGCCGCTGCCCAGATTGATCGATTCAATTAGACGCAGGTCGCCGTTAGCGAAGAACGAAGCCTTGCCGTCATCGCCGAGAATCGTATTCGTTCCGGCACCGGCTGAGATCGTATCACCGCCAGCTCCGCCAATCACCGTGTTCGTGCCGTTCGTCAGAGTGATCGAATCGGCGGCTCCGCTTGCGAAGTCTGTGCTGTCGATGGACAGCAGGTCGCCCGAGTTGCTGAGGAACATCGAGCCATTATCACCCAGCACAATTCCGCGTGCATTCACCGTGGTGCCATTGACGCCGATCGTGTCAGAAGCTGCTCCGCCAACGACAACGTTATAGCCAGAACCCACGGTCACTTGGTCGGCTCCGCCGACCGACGCATTCAGGCTCTTCACTTCCGTTGTGCCGATCGCTGTGCCGCTGCTGTCGGTTAGTACGACCAAACGGCCTTCGTCAGCCAGTACATAATTCGAACCCGCTCCCAGAGACAGAACATCCGCGCCCGCTCCGGCGATGACCACGTTCAAGCCGTTCTGCAGCGTGATCGTATCATTCCCGCCATTGCCCGAGTTGATGGTTTCAATCAGACGCAGATCGCCGTTCGCAAAGAACGAAGCCTTGCCATCGTCACCCAGCACCGTGTTGCGACCGGTCGTCGCTGTGATTTGATCAGCTCCCGCACCGCCGATGATGGCGTTCGTTCCGGCGGTCAAATTGATTGTGTCACCCGCTCCACCGGCGAAGGAAGTGCTCTCGATCTCAAGCAGTGTACCGGAATTGTCGAGCGTCATCTGGCCGTTGTCGCCCATGACGATGCCACGAGCCCCCGCAGTGCTTCCGTTCACCGTGATCGTATCAACGTTCGCTCCGCCTGCAACCACGTTGTAGCCGGATCCGACGGTGATGCCGTCCGTACCGCCGACGAGTCCATTCAGGCTTGAGATCACTGTCGTACCGGTTGGCGTTCCACTGCCGTCAGTTGACACTTCGCGACGACCTTCATCGCCCAAGACAAAGTTTCGGCCCGCTCCCAGCGAAATCGTGTCGTTGCCTGCACCAGCGATCACGCTGTTGACTCCGTCGCTCAGCGTGATTGAATCATTCCCGCCACTACCCAGGTTGATCGATTCGATCAAACGCAGGTCGCCGTTAGCGAAGAACGTCGCCTTGCCGTCATCGCTGAGAATTGTATTCGTTCCGGCACCTGCCGAAATCGTATCGCCGCCAGCTCCGCCGATCACCGTGTTCGTGCCGTTCGTCAGAGTGATCAAATCGGCGGCTCCGCTTGCGAAGTCTGTGCTGTCGATGGACAGCAGGTCGCCCGAGTTGCTGAGGAACATCGAACCATTATCACCCAGCACAATTCCGCGAGCGTTCGCTGTCGTGCCATTCACGCCGATCGTGTCGGAGGCCGCTCCGCCAACGACAACATTATAGCCGGAACCCACTGTCACTTGATCCGCACCGCCCACCGACGCATTCAGGCTCTTCACTTCCGTCGTGCCGATCGCGGCGCCGCTGCTGTCGGTCAGTACGACCAAACGGCCTTCGTCCGCCAGTACATAATTCGAGCCCGCTCCGAGTGACAGAACATCCGCGCCCGCTCCGGCGATGACCACGTTCAAGCCGTTCTGCAGCGTGATCGTATCATTCCCGCCATTGCTGGAATTGATCGTTTCAATCAGACGCAGATCGCCGTTTGCAAAGAACGAAACCTTGCCATCGTCACCCAGCACCGTGTTGCGACCGGTCGTCGCTGTGATCTGATCAGCACCCGCTCCACCGATAATTGCGTTTGTTCCGGCCGTCAAATTGATCGTGTCACCAGCTCCGCCGGTGAAGTCGATGCTTTCGACGGACAGCAAAGTGCCCGAGTTATCCAGTGTCATCTTCGCATTGTCACCAACAACAATACCGCGTGCATTGGCCGTTGTGCCGTTCACGGTGATCGTATCAGCACCCGCGCCACCAGCGGCCACGTTGTAGCCGGTTCCCAGATTGATCGTGTCGGTGCCGCCGACGAGCCCGTTCAGACTGGAGACTTCTGTGTTGCCAGTCGCTACGCCATTGCTGTCGGTCAGCACTTCGCGTCGACCTTCATCACCAAAGACAAAGTTCGTGCCCGCGCCCATCGTGATTGTGTCGTTGCCTGCTCCGGCAATGACGCTGTTGGTGCCATTCTGTAGCGCGATCGTGTCATTGCCGCCGTTGCCGAGATTGATGGATTCAATCAGCTTCAGATCGCCATTCGCAAAGAATGTGGCTTTGCCATCGTCGCCCAGAATCGTGTTGTTGCCAGCTCCAGCCGTGATCTGATCGTCACCCGCTCCGCCGATGACCGTGTTTGTGCCGTTGGTCAGCGTGATCGTGTCGGTCGCTCCGGCTGCGAAGTCCGTGCTTTCAATCGACAGCAGTGTGCCGCCGTTGCTCAGCAGCATGGAACCATTGTCGCCAAGGACAACGCCACGAGCATTCGCGGTGGTTCCGTTGACGCCGATTGTGTCCGAGGCCGCTCCACCGACGATCACGTTGTAACCCGATCCAACAGTGACCTGGTCAGTCCCGCCGACCGTTCCGTTCAGACTGTTGACGCGCGTTGTCCCCGTGGCAACTCCATTGCTGTCGGTCAAAACTTCCAGTTGACCTTCGTCGGCCAGAACGTAGTTCGTGCCAGCCCCGAGCGTCAGAACATCCGAGCCCGCTCCGGCGATGACGGTATTCAATCCGTCTTGCAACACGATCGTATCATTAGCCCCGATGCCGAGATTGATGGACTCAATCGTCTTGATGCTGCCATCGGCGAAGAACGTGGCCTTGCCGTTGTCACCGAGAACCGTGTTCGTGCCGCCACCCGCCGTGATCTGATCCACACCGGCTCCACCGATGACCGCGTTCGTGCCGCTGGTGAGCGTAATCGTGTCGGCCGCACCGCTCGCGAAGTTGGTACTTTCGATGCTGAGCAAAGTGCCTGTATTACTGAAGATCATCTTGCCATTGTCGCCCAGAACAACGGCTTGTGCGTTGGCTGAAGCTCCGTTGACGGTAATCCCGTCGCCCGCTGCACCGCCGACGACAACATTGTAACCCGCGCCCACGCTGATGGTCTCGATTCCGCCAACCGAACCATTCAGGCTTTCGACTTCTGTGGTTCCGGTCGGAACACCATTGCTGTCGGTCAGAACCTCCAGACGTCCTTCATCACCCAGCACATAGTTCGTACCGCCGCCCAGTGTCAGAATATCAGCGCCCGCTCCGGCGATGACGGTGTTTGTGCCGTCCTGCAGTCCGATCGTATCACCGGCCCCACTGCCGAGATTGATCGATCGAATCAATCGAATGCTGCCGTCGGCAAAGAAGAACGCTTCGCCGTCGTCGCCAAGAACTGTATTCGTCCCGCCGCCGGAACTGATCTGATCGGCTCCTGCTCCGCCAATGACGGCATTCGTGCCGCTGGTCAAAGTGATCGTGTCGCCAGCTCCGGATGCAAAGTCGCTGCTCTGCAATGAAAGCAGCGTGCCGCTGTTGTTCAGAGTCATCGTGCCGTTGTCGCCCAGCACCACAGCCCGCGCACC
>CANHVD010000589.1 GCA_947463775.1 Planctomycetaceae bacterium
CGGCCGCTATATGCCACCGAACGCAGCCGGTTACAGCGTGAAGTTCACCGACGCAGCGTTAAACGAATTCACGGTGAAGAATGCAGCTCTGTGATAAGTCTTGATCCCGGGTGCTCTGAACGTAGATTTCCGTCGGCCTCCTCCGCCACCGGGTTTACCCCGGTGGTTTAACGGCCTTTGCACTGTGAGTTTCAAGCACCTGCCCGCGCGAACGGGGTGCTGAATACTCTTTCCAACGGTTAAAGCCCGTGGGGAAGCGAAAGGAATCGTCTCCGGACTTAGTCCTTTGAGCCGCTGGACGACTTGCCGGAATCCCCGCTTGATGACTTACCTGAATCAGACGATCCCTCGCTGGCCTTCTTGGCAGCGTCGGCACCTTTTTTGTAGGACTCACTGCGATAATCGGTCTGGTAGAAGCCTGTGCCTTTGAACAGGATGCCTCCGCCTGCGCTGATGATGCGTTCGGCTTTGGCCTTCTTGCATTTAGGGCACTTCTTTGTTGGCTCCGCTTTGATCGACTGAAACTCTTCCCACTTGTTATCGCAGGCGTGGCAGCGGTATTCGTAAGTTGGCATGACTCTGTGACTCGTAACAATGTGATGCGGTTAGTGTATTAAAGATGCAGAGCACACGGGCGGGAAACACCCAGATCACGCTTCCGGCGGGGCTGAAGAAACAATGACTCGAGCCGGGCGGACTACTCGATCGTGCAGGCGGTAACCCATTTCGACCACCTGCAGCACGGTCATTGGTTCGTGATCCTTTGACGGGATCTGCGTCAGTGCTTCGTGCAGATTAGGGTCAAATGGTTTTCCAAGTGCATCAATCGGCTCGGCGGCATGAGACTTCAAAATGTCGCGGAACTGATTGGCCACCATGCGAATACCATTCAGCATGTTCGGAAGGTCGCCGGTTTGTTCGGCCGATAGGATGGCTCGATTGAGTCCGTCCAGTCCTGGCAGGATATCACGCAGGAGACGCAGGGCTTCAAACTTTCGAGCATCTTCCTGTTCGCGATAAGTCCGGCGTCGGAAGTTTTCCATCTCGGCCTGCGTTCGCAGCAGTTTGTTCTGCAGGTCGTCAATCTTTGCCTGCAGTTCTGTCGTATTCACCAGCGGCGACGACGTGTCTTCGGCCATCGCCTCCGCGAAAGCCTCAACGCCGGAATTTTCTGGTACGCCCGCGTTGTTGGCCGGGTCTGGCTGACTCATAGCAAACCTCTGTAAAATATGTGTTGAAGGGCACTGCCCTTGCGACTTGTTGATTCAAGGCGTAGTGCCGACTTCAGTCGGCATTATTGATCAAATTCCCAGACGGATGCCGGCTGAAGCCAGCACTACAAGCTGAGCGGCCTCTAAGTTTCTTCTTCTGAATTCTGACCTGAGAAGAAAGTCTTCACCTGCTCGAAGAATGATTTGCGTTGAGGCATCACATTCTTATGGTCCAATTCTGCCAGCTTGCGGAGAAGTTCTTCCTGCTCCGAAGACAGCTTGCGAGGAATCTCGACCTGCACTTCGACCAGCAGATCTCCAGTTCGACCATTCGCACCACGAGGATCGGGCATGCCCATGCCTCGCAGGCGATTGATCTCGCCAGGCTGAGTACCCGGTTTGATCTTCAATGTTTCCGGACCCTTTAAGGTCGGTATTTCAATCTCAGCACCCAGCGATGCCTGAGCGATTGTGACCGGCAAGCGGTATGTTAGGTCCTGGCCATCTCGTTTAAACAACGGGTGCTTTTTGACTTCGATATCAACGTAGAGATCGCCACGCGGACCGCCATTCAGACCGGCTTCACCTTCGCCACGAAGACAAAGCTGCATGCCCGAATCGACCCCCGCCGGGATGTTGACCTCTCGCACGACCTCCTTCATGATTCTGCCCTGTCCATTGCAGGACACGCAGGAATCCTTCACAACGGTGCCACGACCACGACAGGCTGGGCAACTAGTCTGAAATCGAAAGAAGCCCTGTGATTGAATTACCTGGCCGTGACCACCACATGTGGAGCACTTGGTCGGAGACGACCCCGGTTTACAACCAGAACCCTGGCAGATGTCACAGCCTTCATGACGCGAGATTCGGAGTTCTCGTTTGCAGCCGTTGAACGCTTCCGGCAAATCAATTCGCACCGTCGCCTGAAGTGATTCACCGCGAGAAGCTCCTGAACGGGCACCGCCTCCGCGACGACCGCCACCACCACTTCCGCCAAATCCAAAGCCTTCGAACAGATCTCCGAACGCGCTGAAGATGTCATTGACATCATGAAAACCGCCGCCGCTGCTAGCGCCTTTGACGCCAGCATGGCCATGGCGATCATAGCGAGCACGCTTGTCGGCATCGTTCAGAACTTCAAACGCCTCCGATGCTTCTTTGAACTTACCAACAGCTTCTTCGTCATCCGGATTGCGATCCGGATGATATTTGAGAGCCAGTTTTTTGTAGGCCTTCTTCAGTTCTTCCGGCGACGCATTCCGCGCCACTCCGAGAACTTCATAATAATCACGCTGCGCCGCCATCATGATGAGCCGAAGAAGGTTTTTGCCGAGAGGGCGCCAGGCCCCGACAGTAGTAATGTTTAAATGAAGACGGGACACCATTGCTGGTGCCCCGGTCTGATATTTCGTTTCACGGCAGCCCGCAGGCGACTCGAAGAGACCCTAACAAAACCGGGACAGCGAATCAGTCGCCTGCGAGCTGCCGTGAACAAATCCTGCGATGAGATCGACAATGCCGGAGCAGCCCCGAGGTCTTCGGGGCGACTCACAGCTTGTGACTATCGGATCACGCCTTCTGATGCTGGCTTCTTTCCGCCTTCTGCATCTTCTGACTTCGTAACCAGCACTTGAGTCGTCAGCATCAGACCAGCGATTGACGCTGCGTTTGACAGAGCGTTGCGAACGACCTTGGTTGGATCAAGGATCCCGGCCGCAAGCATATCAACGTAAGCATCCTTTGCGGCATCGTAGCCCATAGGACCCTTCAACTGACGGACTTCGTCAACGATAACGGCGCCATCTTTGCCACAGTTCGTCGCGATCATGCGAGCAGGAGCTTCGAGAGCTCGTGCCACGATGCCCACGCCGATTGCTTCGTCGCCGCTGACTTTGACCTTGTTAACGTCGTCAATCGCTCGCAGCAATGCGACGCCACCACCAGGAAGAATTCCTTCTTCGACAGCCGCGCGAGTTGCGTGCAGAGCGTCTTCCATGCGAGCCTTGGTCTGCTTCATTTCCGCTTCGGTAGATGCACCGACAGAAATTACAGCCACGCCGCCGGTCAGCTTCGCGAGGCGTTCCTGGAACTTTTCACGGTCGTAATCGCTGTCCGTCTTTTCGATGTGATCGCGGATCTGCTGAACGCGAGTCTTGATCACAGAGGCCTTACCTGCACCTTCAATGATGGTGCAGTTGTCCTTGGTCACTTCAACGCGACGAGCACTTCCGAGGTGTGACAGTTCGACAGATTCCAGCTTGATCCCGAGATCTTCGGAAATCATCGTTCCGCCGGTCAGAACAGCCATGTCGCCCAGCATCGCCTTACGACGATCACCGAAACCTGGAGCCTTCACGGCACAGATCTTCAGGATGCCACGCAGCTTGTTAACGACCAGAGCCGTCAAAGCTTCGCCGTCAACATCTTCTGCCACAACCAAAAGCTGCTTGCCTGAACGAGCGACCTTCTCGAGCAATGGCACGAAGTCGCGAAGGCTGGAGACCTTCTTTTCAAACAGCAGAATCAGGCAGTCTTCCAGAACGCACTTCATGTCTTCAGCCTGAGTCACGAAGTAAGGGCTGATATAACCCTTATCGAACTGCATGCCTTCAGAGAATTCCAGAGTCGTGCTGTTGCCCTTGCCTTCTTCAACAGTGATCACGCCGTCACGGCCAACTCGTTCCATCGCATTGGCAATCATCTCACCAATCGCTTTGTCGTTGTTGGCAGAAATCGCGCCGACCTGAGCAATCTGCTGCTTGGATTCTACAGGGCGAGCCAGCTTTTCGATGCTCTTAAGAGCCGCCTCGACAGCGATCTCGATGCCCTTGCGGACAACAGTCGGGTTTGCCCCGAGAGAAATGCTGCGAAGACCTTCGCTGTAGATCGCTCGAGCCAGAACAGTTGCGGTTGTGGTTCCGTCACCTGCTGTGTCGCTGGTCTTGCTGGCGACTTCGTTCACCAGCTTGGCACCCATGTGCTCATAAGGATCTTCCAGCTCGACTTCCTTGCTCACGGTCACGCCGTCTTTGGTAACGACCGGATTGCCGAAGCTCTTGTCGATGATCACATTGCGACCAGTTGGTCCCATCGTAACCGCAACAGCTTTGGCCAGTGTTTCCACGCCGCGCAGC
>CANHVD010000590.1 GCA_947463775.1 Planctomycetaceae bacterium
ATGCTGCCAGTTCGCCGTCCTGAATATCGGCAGGGTCGCACAGCCCGGATGGGCAGTGTTGCGAAGCAACAACAAACAGAAGTTTGCACGTCGAATTTTGATGGCCTGCGGGCTTCTAGATGAAAGCCCGCACAGAGTCTTCTTGAGGCTGCGGCACACGGCCACTGCGTGGAAGTGCCACCCAACTTCTCGGGCCGAGATGAGTGAAATCAAGAGTTCTTGCAACATCGGTCGATCTCACGTCGATCGCATCGGAGCGTCCGGCGCTGTTGTGGCCGGTCTTCAGGCCACGCCCCTTGTTGCTGGTCCCACTTGTTGGGCAAGAATTGTGAGCAAACCTTGAACCGCCTCAGAACGAACATTCATTGAGCGTGGCCGTGGGTAGATCCGGGATCAAACAATGTAGCCGTCTCGCTCCGCCGAGACGAGCCTTGCAGTGCCCTGCGTTCAGCCATCTGGCCCGTAGACTCCCACGACGCGTTCACACAAAGCGGCCTGCATTGAGTATCGCAGTCAAAAGATCAAAGGCTCGTCTCGACGGAGCGAGACGGCTACTTTAGTCTGTACGGAATCACGCTGGGTGGCACATCCTAGAGAGTCTGTGTTGCGAAGCAACAAGAAGCACAGGTTCGCAGGCTGAATTTACATTGTGCGCTGGCTTCCAAATGAGAGTTTTCACTGAAGCTTCTCGTACCTGCGGCACACTCCCACTGCGTGAAAGTGCCACTCCGCAAAATCAGTTCAGCACTTTGTGCATCAGAGTTGTAATGTCGAAGTTCTCCGGAAGGGCGTTTCGCAACTCTTCGGTGCCGTAGATGCGGACTTTCTTGACGCAGTCGTCGAACTGAGTTTTTGCCATGGAATCAACAATCGGCGATAACTCACGAAGTGGCCGGTATTTCTTTTCAGACGCGGTGTAAACCTGGACGTTGAATTCTACTTCTCGATGCTGCGGCGGGGCGTCGATCAGGACGTCGAGACGTCCGATTTCCAGACCCGCGACATGGCCCAGTTCTTTCGCCAGTTTTGATGAGATCACTGCCAACTCAGAAAACGGCTTCTGACGCATGGCTCGATAGAGCGGTTCCTGATGGAAAACGCTGAACTCGGCGATGCGTTTATGGATTCGTCGGCGAGTTCCAAACAAGCCATCCGTTAAAGTCTGGACATCGGTTCCCTCTGCGGTCTGCTTCAGGATTCGGATTAACTCTGGTTCTGTCAGGCGAAATAAGGTTGCGATATCCAGCTTCGGCAGCAGCTCAAAAAATGCACGGGCGAACATCGTTGTGGCGGCGCGCACAGCATGGTGCCAGTAGACCTCGGAGAACATCACATACCGAGCAAACACCATCATCTCGGCAGCCGTGCGGCCCTTGGATGTAATCGCCAGACCATCTCCCGCTTCGTTGACGATCAGCGAATTCATCAGGCGATTGCGATCAAAGTGTTTTCCGTAAGGTACGCCGCAGTGCTGGCTATCCCGAACCAGGTAATCCATCTTGTCGATGTCGATTGGCCCTGACAGGATAGAGCGACGAAGTCGATTGCTTGGGGAGTTGTCTCGTGCGACGAGGACATCCAGCACTTCGTAGGGTTCGATCTTCCATTCTTTTCGCAGTACGTCACCCAGTTCGGTTCCGGGACGCAGGAACTCGCGTGCATAGTCCTCGTGCGGTGGAAGCTGCGGCAGTCCCAGATCCTCAATCGGATGGCAAAACGGCCAATGGCCGATGTCATGCAGCAACGCAGTCACGATCAGAATCTCTGCATCTCGCACAGAGACAGTTCTCGCAAACCGCTGATCCCGGCCTAGCTGCCAGAGATATTTCAAAGCGTTGTGATAAACACCAAGAGCATGCTCGAAACGCGTATGAGTGGCCCCGGGATAAACGCGTGATGCAAGAGCGAGTTGCGTCACATGAGCGAGTCGCTGAAACTCTGCAGAATCCACAATGGCACGCACTCGAGGCGTGAAAGGCACATCCTGTTCGACAGGAATGCGGATCACTCCGAACGAATCGCCGGACTGAGATAGCTCTGGTATGGAAGAGTAAGGGTGCATCATGGTTCCGCATTCTGAATGCCCATGGGCTACTTGAAAACCCCGGCCACTTGTTTTCTGGCACGTTCAACAGAATCCACGACCGCCTGAACGTACTGCTCATCAGAAAATGGACTCATGATGTAGGACTTCAAAGCGACGACGGGTTGGCCATAGTCTGTTTCTCGAAACCGATCGGTCATCGAGATGACCACTCCATCACCTCGCAGCGCTTCGGCATGCATGGCCTGAAATACCTGTCGGTTGTAGTCATTGAACCGATGCAGTTGAGCCGCGTATCTGGCATCCGTCTGTTCCAGCTTTGGCATTTCAAAGGTATCGACGTCGTCCGGGTAGACTCGGAACAGTGTCACCGGGCCAAAGTTTTCCGGATTCATAACACTGATGGCGGGTTGAGCAGTCAGCCGATTTCTCAGCGTTTCGGCCATCGTCACGAGGTGTCCCAATAACGTTCGCAGGCCCGATTTTCCAAGCAACTGCAAGGCCCCAAGAGCTGACATGGGACCACAGCCGGATCGACTGGTCTCCAGAGTAAACTTGCCGGGGTTGTAATCGCCCGATTGAAACAGGTACGGAGTTGTCGACTGATCACGCGTCAGCATTTTTAGGTCTCTGGCATCCCTCACAAAGAACGCGCTTGAAACGTAAGGTGCAAAACCTGTCTTGTGATAATCCACACCGATGGAGTCGGCCATATTCAGCTGGCGGATGCGGCGATTGGCGCCGGCGAGTGCTCGCAGTGTGCGGTCAGGAAATTGAAGCGGGTTTTGAGTAAAGTCGTAGTCGCGAAAAACACTCCAAGCCCAACCGATCACCGCATCAGCGTGAAGATGGGGCACGTAGTCGAGAGAAAACTCGTGGACAAGTTCATCGCGAAGCTCGCGGATCTTTTCAAGATGATCGAGCCCAAAGGCATCGGTTGTTCCCATCGTGGCCACGATACAAGCGATACGGCGTCCTTCCTTCAGCAAACGGCGTAGTTCGCTTTCCAGCAGGCACGTTCGAATCTCATTGTTAGGGGCCGTTGGTATTTTGACAACGCTGTTGGCACCGAGGCCCAGCCATGATGCCGCCGTCTTGTTCGCGTAATGAGCCTGGTCTGAACAAACCACAACGGGCATATTGCCGAGGATGCCGTTCTGCATGGCTCCCGGAACAGCTTTCTCGATGCCCAGGCGGATCGCATAGAGCAAAGTTCCGGTGCCGCCGAAAGTAAAAATCCCACCCGACAAATTCGGATCATAGCCCATCAGACGAGCTGTCATGCTGATGGCTTCTGCTTCGGCCAATGCCACGCCTCGACTGGCTTCCTCACTACATAAATTTGGATTGTAGATTGCTGGCAGAAGCGTCCCAAGAATTCCCGGGATACACGGAGGATTGATTACGTTCACTTGAGATCGTGGGTGTCCCCAGATAAACATTCCCGCCAGATGGTCGACGAGATTTCTGCACACCAATTCGACAGTACTCATCTCGTCCGGAACGCAGGCCGCTGTGGCTTTTGAGAAGTCGATTTCCTGAGGCTCTCCCAGTATCGGACGCTGCGACTTCATTGCGTCGACGCGGTCAAGTGCTCGCAGGACTGAAAAAACGAACCACGCATCGTGCTCCTGATCGGAAACCGGCTGAGGAAACGCTCGCCGAAGCACATTCAGATTGTCTCGATATTGGGGCATAAGGATTTCATCCGCTCACGCAATTTCTCTGGGGTCGTCCGACTTTCTTTAGCGGCTTTCAGTGCGTACGATCAACCGGTCGAAGTCTGGTTCCTCCAAGTTTTGCAGAATGAATCATGAACGCAGTTTCAGAAGTCCTGACTCTGGGGCGAAATATTACCCTCTTTCCCGTGATTCACGGGAGCGGCGATTTTGCGGTCGAAGTTCGTCGCTTAATGCTCGCGCAGAAATTTGCGTGCCTTGCCGTTCCTTTGCCGCCGTCGTTTCAGACTGATGTGGAGGCTGCGGTCGAACGTTTGCCCTGCGTTTCTGTGGTTATCCAACGCCAGCCGGTTCAAACATTTTCGTCGACGACAACCGATTTTGAAACGGGCGCAGAAGAAGAGGGTGACGATGAACTGCCGGAAGCCAGTTATGTCCCGATTGATCCTTGCCAGCCTGTGATCGCAGCGTTGCGAATCGCGCGCCAGGAACGGATGGTTCGCGCCTTCATCGACATCGAAACGGATCACTATATTCCTCGAGAAGCGTCCTTGCCGGATCCGTATGCGCTGAAGCGTGTGCGACCGGAGCAATTCGCTGCCGCGGTCTTACCAGCTCTGCC
>CANHVD010000591.1 GCA_947463775.1 Planctomycetaceae bacterium
ATGACGTTCTGCTTGTCTCGCCAGATTTCTTTCGCGCCGGGCTTCGTTGAGTCGAGTTGAAGCAGCAGACTGCGATTGCTGTAACCGGCCACGTACATGTATTCGCCCAGCATGACGGGCGCCATAATGATCGAACCATTGGAAGCCTCGTAGGGAACCGACCAATACTCTTTTCCGGTCTCAGGGTCGACTGAAGAAACCGCGTTCGGGCGATAAAGGATCAGTTGTCGAGCACCGCCGAATTCGATGATCGTCGGAGGAGAGTATCCCTGTTCCGGAGATGTTGAACTCTTCCAGATTTCTTTGCCTGTCAGCTTATCGAACGCCACGATATGACTGCCTTCTCCGCCAGCCAGACAGAGTAGCTTATCGCCGTCGATCAGCGGATGTGCCGCATAACCCCATAACGCCGCCTTGGTGCCATAATCGGCTTTCAAGTCGTGTGACCAGAGAACCTTTCCATCCTCGATGTTCAAGCAGATCAGATCGCCTTCAGCTCCCAGTGTGTAAACTCGTCCTTCTTCGACGTTAGGCGTACATCGCGGACCAGCGGGGTAGGAGATTGTGTATTTGACCGGATACTTATGAGTCCACAGGATCTTTCCGGTGGCTTCATCGAGGCAGTGAATACGCTCTTCGCCCGTGAATTCCTTGCGATCAAAGTTATCAACCTTGACGTTTTGCTGAGACACATAGTCGGTGATGAAGACCTTTCCGCCGGCCACAGCGGGACCAGCGTAACCACCGGCGACTTCCGTTCTCCAAAGGACTTTGGGACCACCGTCCGGGAACTTATCCACAATCCCGGTTTCGCGCCAGACGTTGTCCCTTTTAGGGCCCATCCACTGCGGCCAGTCGTCAGCGCAGGCCACGAGGCTGGTGCAGCATAATGAAACGACAATTAGACTTCGTACGCAAAACATCCTTGCACTCCGTCAAGAATTGAGACCAAAAACAGGAAGTCCGAGTATTTTGAGCGAACGCAGGCTCCATGAGGAAGGTCGCTGCAGGCAGTTTTGCATATCCTTAACGGAATTCCCGCAGGCTGCTCACCCAGTCATCGGGAATCCTCATTCTCCAGCGATCGTTTTTCCATGAGCGACAACTCGACGTCCGAATCCCAACGATTGTCGTTAAGACAACTTCTGCTGGCGGATCTCGCGCTGCTGGCGGTGGCCGTGATCTGGGGCGTCAACATTCCGGTGATGAAGGTTGCTCTGGAATCCGGCATTACTCCGTATTCGCTGAACGCAATTCGCCTGGTCGTCTCCGCGATTGTGCTCCTGGGTTGTGCTGGCTTGGAATATCGTACCGGTGTGCGTCCGGCAGCCGGGATCTCTCGCATCCGAATCGTGATCTATGCCCTGATTGTATCTGTCGCTTATCAATACTTGTTTCTGATGGCCGTTTCCCGCACAACCTCGGCCAACGTCGCCCTGATCATGGCCACGGTGCCGATGTGGACGGCGTTGGGGGCTCGCTTATTTCTGAAAGAGATACTGCCGGCGATGGCGTGGGTTGGGCTGTTGATCGCATTCGCCGGGACAATGATTGTGACGGTCCAGAAACAGGTCACTCCGGTCGCGGAGGTGACGATTTCAGAAGTCGTCGGCAGTGAGAAGACCGCGAGCGTTGCAGAGCTGGCTCCTGGCCCGATCATTGATGAAGTGAAGTCTCGTCAGTCGGATCTTGATGCTGCGACTCGGTTTTCCGGCAACATGATCGCGTTGCTGGCCGCGTTGACATGGGCGAGCGGAACGGTCTTTAGTCGTCCGATGCTGAAATTGATTTCTCCCGTACAGTTGGCGGCATGCTCGGCGACCATCGGATTGCCGTTTCATGTGCTGTTTGCCTGGCCAACGCTGGCCGTCTGCATTCCCCTGCTGCAGGAAACGTCGCTGCAGTTGTGCATTCTTTACTCTGGTATTCTTTCCACCGGTCTCGCGCTGGCGATGTGGAGTTATGGAGTGAAACATGCCGGAGCTGCACAAGCGACGATGTTTCAGAATCTGAGTCCCATTGTCGCGATCGTTTCTGCGTGGTTATGGCGAGGTGAATCGATCTCGATCGCTCAGACCATCGGCGGGGCCATGATCATCAGCGGTCTCGTTATCATGCGTCGTAGTCGTAGCTGAACTTGTCAGGACGAGTATTCGGCGTGTGGATTCATCAGTCGATCAAACCTTATGGAGTGTGTTCCAAAGCTCCAACTTAAATCGTCTACCATTTTGGACGAAGTTTACTACGATTAGCCGGCCGATGATGACCGGCGCAGTTTCCAAGACCTCCAGTACGTTCCTGCACGAAAAACGACCGCCCATGGCCAAACGGAAATCACAGTCTGAAGTCAGCGACAACAGCGAGATCGCGCTGGAGCCGGCGATGGCCGAATTGGCTCAGATTGTTTCTCGCCTGGAATCCGGCCAGGAGACACTGGACGAGTCCCTCGCTCAGTTTGAACGAGGCATGGCTTTGCTGCGAGTCTGTCATCGGAAACTGGATGCCGCGGCGCAGCGAATCGAAATTGTGACTAAGCTGACAGCCACGGACGACATTGAGACCGCCGAGTTCGACGCAACCTCAACCTTGCAGAAGAACACCGCCGCAGATGCTGCTCGAACAACCCGCAAGGCTGCAAAAGAGGAATCTGACGAGGATGGCGGGCTGCTGTTCTGATCGGCCGATCAGCCTGCCGCGGACATCCTCGGGATCTCTGACTGAGTGACCGCTAAGCCAGCGATCACAGCTGTATTCGATCTCTGCCTCACTCGATCTCTGACGGATCGAGTCTCTTGAGTCGCCAGAAGCTCTCTTTTAGTCTGATGCACAAAAGTAGCTGAAGCTGACAACTTTAATCAGCCGGCTGAATCTTCCTGATACGACATCACCATTCGCACAAGATGTGCGAGGTCATTTGCTCGCATCTTATCGTTGATATGAGCGCGGTGAGCTTCAACCGTCTTGACGCTGATGTTCAGTTTGAGACCGATCTCGCGACTGGAAAGCCCCAGTACAACCAGATCAAGAACTTCGCGTTCCCGACCTGTTATGCGATTGATGTTGCGTTCGATATCGTCAAGGTCTTCGCCGACGAAGTCCCAGTCGACATCGTAGTACATGGCGTACGCGCGACCGACAAGTTCGACAAGTGCATCGACTTGAATTGGCTTTGGCAGGAAATCAACTACACCAGCCTGCATCGCTTTGACTGCTGTCGGTGCTTCCGCATGGCCGGCAATCAAGGCGATCATCAGATCGTTCTTATCGGCCGCCAGTTTGTCCTGCAGTTCAAGACCGCTCATGCCGCGGAGATGAATCTCTGTCAGCAGCAAACCGGGAACTGGATTCCGGTAGTCACGGTAAAATTCCATGGCGGTCATGTAGTCGTGAACTTCGATCTGAAGTTCTTTCAGAGCTGCCGCTACGGTTTCCCGAGTGTTGCGATCATCGATTACCAGGAACACCGAAAATGGCTTTCGCTTCTTCGGCTGGGTGAACTCAGAGACGCTGCTGAGTTTTGGTTTCAGTTCCTTGGTCTGGCTGGCTTTCTTCGCCATTGAGATGTCTCCTCAAAGATTTCTTTCAACTGTACGCTGAATTGGAGCAATCCACAAAACGTCTACTGCGTAAAGATGCAGAAGTGATGGAAATCCCTGGGGCCTTCATTCCGGAGGAATTCCCTGCCCCTACGGTTTTTCCCTAACGTTATCTAACCGCTGATGGCGCAGTTCTCGTATCCCCAAGCCACTATAGGAAGCCCAGCCTGGTTGACGAGCAGACACTTACAGCAACGACGTAATGAATGGCCGCAACAAACGTGGCAGGCTGAGGGGAACCAGGAACATTCTCAGGGTTCTCTTAAAGAACAAAGCCCAGGTGGCGATCTGCAATGTCAGGTGTTGAACATTCGGTCTCCTGCATCACCTAGCCCCGGCACGATGTATTTCCGTTCATTCAGGCATCGATCAATGGCGGTGGTCAGAATTGTCACATCTTTGTGCTGATCCAGCACATGCCGGATTCCCTCGGGAGCAGCGATGATCGAAAGCATATAGATACGAGGAACTTTCCAACGCTTTAATGCTTCAATCGCCATCGATGCCGAACCACCCGTGGCCAACATGGGATCAAGAACGATCGAGACGTCAGCGGGGTTATCAGCCGGAAGCTTGTCGTAATAGTGCACAGGTTTGGCAGTCGCTTCATCTCGGTAAAGTCCCAGGTGCCAAACTTCAAGGTGAGGAATCAAGTCTGTCAGCGGAGTCACCATCCCGAGACCAGCTCGCAGAATTGGGACTGCGGCAATGCGCCCCGCAAGCTGCTGACACTCCGTGGTCTCAAT
>CANHVD010000592.1 GCA_947463775.1 Planctomycetaceae bacterium
AGATTTCAGCCACGCCTTTGAGAATCACATGCTTCTCGGCACCCGGCTCAACAACGCTGCGAGCCCCTTCAACCTTGTGATGCCCATGATGAGAAACCCATTCTTCTCCCAGAACCTTGCGGCCCCATTCGCCGAAGCCAATTGAGTCACCGAATTTTTCACCACCGTTAAACGCATGAGTCGCTGTTCGTAGACCAATCACAGGCTTGCCAGCATTCATAAAGTCCGTGACATGCTTCGCTTCTTCCGCAGCGGGCCGACGAAAGCGAGTCGCGATAATCATCAGATCCGCGGAATCCAACGCTGCCAGCCCTCTCAGACCTTGCTGGTTATTGGAGTCAATGTAATCCGCACCGTCCGGTCCCATCGCAAAGATGACCGTGCATTTGAATCCATGCTTCTGGCTCAGAATCTTGCCCAACATCGGCAAGGCTTCTTCTGAGCGATATTCTTCGTCGCCCGACACCAGCACAATGTGCTTGGCCTTATCAGTGTGAGCCTTTGGTTCGAAAACCAGAGTATCGCCAGCCATCAATACTGAACTCGTTGATCCGCCTACGATCAAGAGAGCCAACGCCAGAGACGCCAGGACAGATATTTTCATCGAAGTTACCTTGCAAGAAGCGATTCACAAACAACGGCTGACCAACATCACAGACGACCGCTGGTGAACAGTGTAACCGCCACCGAAGGGATCTCAACGCCATAGCCGAGAAGAACAGCATTGCCCTGCTGGATAAATCGTCGATCGGAGAATGCTCCGCACGGTGCGCATTGAAGCCGAGTGTTCGCGGGATTCCTTTGGATGTTAGCCTCAATCGTCGCCGCGCACAGAGTAAATCATCAATGCTGAACGACCTTGCGCAGCACGATTATTCCGACGGTGCAAAGGATCGCATTCGAGACCCAAACGGCCCACCAGGGCTCGAGGCTTCCGGTTTTGCAAAGGTTTACCATCAGAAACATCACAGGATAGTAGATGATCAGAATTGGCAGGAAGCAGATGATGAAGGTGGTTATGAACTGTCGGCGAGCCTGTAGCATCGCGAACGGACCGCCAACAAGGGTAAAAAAGAAACAACTGGCCGCCATCGAGAAGCGACTGTGGATCTCTGTTCGGTAACGTCTCTCGTCGCCGATCGCCTTCTTCTTTTCCGAAGCGATCGCTGCGATTGAATCACCCGACAATTGCTCGAAGTCACCGGTCAGCATCAGCATCGCAGCTTCCTGATTCAACTGCTGCTCACGAGCCCCCTGCGCCGTCTGACTGTCGATGATCCCCTGTTTCAGCGCGTTCAGAGTCATGTGACGAGCTTTGACTTTTCCGATCTCCAATGGCATCGGAAAGGAGAGCTCCATGTTGTCCATCTCACCTTCCACATCAGAACCGGGCTGACTTCCATTCCATTGTTTCAATTGGAGCTTGATGACATGGTTATCAAGATCAAACTTGATCCTCGCCGTTTTTGCTCGCACCGTATACTGTTGATGATCTTTTCGGCGATACTGAAAAGTGGCTTCCATCAAAGTGCGATTACGAACTTCATTGACCGTGATGGAATATCCCTGATTAGGGTCGTTGTAAATCTGCTGTGTGGCGAGAACTTCCAGGAAGATGTCTTCAATTGCCTGAGTCACAATCCGTTCAATGTTGGTGACCGCCCAGGGAATCGCATAGTTCGTCATTCCAAACGAACACACAGCCAGCACCGATGCCAACAGAAATGCCGGAGCCAGCAACTGTGTCGCACTGACACCGGCCGCTTTGGCAGCAATCACTTCCAGATCGCCCGAGATTCTTCCGTACACAACACAGACGGACAGCAGCAACGTGGCAGGAATCGTGAATGGCAACATGCTGGGGACGACGAACGGCATGATCTGCAGAATCTGAACTGCTCCCAGCCCGCGTTCGGTTGCTTCTCGAAACAAACCGACAAACACCAGCATGACGGTCAACACGATGACCAGAAGACTGAACACTCGCAACAGTTCACTGAAAATGTATCGCTGCAGCAGTTTCATAAACACCACTCCAACGAGCGGCTTATAGGCTTCTCAGCGTTTGCGGAAACCGGATCAGCGTCGCGTAAGTCGAAACCACATTCGCGCAGTCCACACCAGTCCCTACGATCGACTGGAAGACCAGCGATCGGACAGCAGAGACCCGTTCTTCCGTGAATGGTCATGTTTAGCTGACGACAGTGCAAAGTTGAAAAGTGAGGATTCTGGGTGCGCAGGGTATTGGACAGCCGAAAATGCGGCAATGTCAGTGTTCCACCACGTTCCTGCACGGCTCATCCTCCTATTCCTTGCTGAACCGCGTGTTTTCGGCCCGTGTCGAAGCAGAGAGACCTGTTTCACCGGTTGACCGGTTTCCCTCCGTCAGGTCCAATTCGCGCTGTCGACGCCCGGAAAACACATCCTAAAAGGGGCAAAAACCAAAAGCAGGCCGCATTCTGAGGGCCGATTCGCTCCAGGTTCCTGTCCCGTTCTCCAAGCCGTGCCACTTTTCCAACACCCGACAGCGCACCGAACATTCGCTTTTTTGTCGATCGGATCACTCAGACAATGCCCCGTCAGATTCTCGTCACTTCCGCCCTGCCCTACGCAAATGGCCATATTCATATTGGCCATCTCGTGGAATACATCCAGACAGACATCTGGGTGCGTTTCCAGAAACTGCGCGGCCATCAGTGCCTCTACGTCTGCGCCGACGACACTCACGGCACAGCCATCATGATTCGGGCTCGCAAAGAGGGCCGCTCCGAGGAAGCCGTCATCGCGGACATGAGAGAAGCTCACGTCCGGGACTTCGGTGGTTTTCAGATCGAGTTCGACAATTATGGCAGCACCAACAGCCCTGAGAACCAGGCGCTGTGCAATGAAATCTGGGCTTCCATCCGCAAAGCAGGACTCGTCAAAGAAAAAGACGTGGCCCAGCTTTACGATCCCGTCGCCGGAACTTTTCTGGCCGATCGATTCGTTCGCGGCAACTGTCCCAAGTGCGGCGCTGAAGATCAGCCTGGAGATAACTGCAGCGTTTGCGGAGCTGCTTACACTCCGGCAGACCTGAAGAATCCCAAAAGCACGCTGTCAGGAGCTGTCCCGGAGATTCGAACAGCCGAACATCTTTTTATCGAACTCGAACAGTTGCATGACTTCCTGAATCAGTGGACTCAGGATGGTTCTCATCTTCAGCCTGAGATCGCTAATTATCTCAAAGGACATTTTCTGGGCGAACCGTTGCGAGACTGGGACGTGTCCCGACCCGCGCCGTATTTCGGGTTTGAGATCCCGGATAAGAAGGGGCACTATTGGTACGTCTGGTTCGATGCTCCGATTGGCTACATGGCGTCCACGCACGAATGGTGCAAACGCAACAACCAGAATCTTGATGACTGGTGGAGCAGCAAGTCCTCGGCGGAGATTCATCATTTCATCGGCAAGGACATTACGTATTTCCATACGCTGTTCTGGCCCGGCATGTTGAAGACGGCGGGCTGCAATCTTCCCACGAAGGTTCATATCCACGGATTCCTAACCGTAAGCGGCGAGAAAATGTCCAAGTCGAAGGGCACGTTTGTGATGGGCCGAACCTATCTCAATCACCTGCCCTCGGCAGCACTTCGCTATTACTACGCGAGCAAGCTGGGCACGGGTCTCGATGACATCGATCTGAACCTTGACGAGTTTGTGTCCCGATTCAACTCCGACCTGGTCGGTAAAGTTGTCAATCTGGCCTCACGCTCGGCCGGGTTCCTCGCAGGGCAAACGCTGAGCGATTCGTACCCTGATGACGGCGGGCTCTTTGCCGCTGCCGCCGAAAAGGGAGAACTGATTGCCGAGCATTTCGAGAACTGCAATTACAACGCAGCCACTCGAGAAATCATGGCTCTGGCGGACAAAGCCAATAAGTTTGTCGACGATCGTCAGCCGTGGGTGATTCGCAAGGATCCTACAAAAGCTGACGAACTCCGTGACGTCTGTTCGATCACTTTGAATCTCTTTCGACAGATCGTGACTTATCTGGCCCCGATTCTTCCAGGCCTGGCAAAACAATCCGAAGAACTGCTCAATCGACCAATCACAAACTGGTCCGACGCACAAACTCCACTGACGGGAACACTCGTCAGCCCATTCACTCACTTAATGAAACGCATTGAAACGAAACAGGTTGAAGCGATGATCGAAGAAAGTAAAGAACAGATGGCCGCTGAACAGGGCGCTGCTGAACCAGCCGCGTCGGCCACGGAAACTCCGGCCGTCAATTTCCATCCGGCGGACTCATGGAAGGATGCAGGAGTCGCATTAGCCAATGAGCCTCTG